>DAIOEN010000137.1:0-18935 GCA_036746235.1 Vulcanimicrobiota bacterium
TAATTTATCTGGATATGAATAAAATAGATAATGCTCTTCTGGAAGTAAATGACAGCCTGAGATTCGATGCAAAGAACCCTTTAGCTTTAAGTTATAAAGGTTTTATAATGACTGTAAAAACTTCAAGACATAAATTCTTAAAAAATTTCAGAGAACCATTATCACTGTTTGCAAAGGCCCTGAATATTGATTTTCAATGTCCTGCAGTCTATCTTCACCTCTACTGTCTCTATCATCTTACAGGAGACAGGAAAAAAAAAGACTGGACTTTAAGTAATCTCTGCCGGATGGAAATAGAAGAAAGAGATATAAAGATATTTAAAAAGTTCTTTCCTGATCTGTTCAGAGAAATTAGAGATAAGATTAAAATAAAAGATCCTGTAAAATATGGACTAATTTCTTCCATTTCAGAAAAACAGTTTATAGATAATTTTTCTCCCTTCAGAATGTTCGCCATGTCCTGTGAAGAAGAAATATTGCTTTTCAGCCACATATATAAAACATTATTTACCCATCCATACAGTTATCCCCCGTTCCTTCTCTCAGGCACACTTTATGGCCAGAAAGAATTTTCACTCTTTCATATAAAAACCTTTATGGAATTTATGGGAGATAATCCTGTAATGATTGACATAATAAATGATTTTTATATAAAAACAAAAGACAAATCTTCAGAAGCCCTTGAAAATTACCGTCTTATATTTTCTCTGAATCCTGATAAGGAAAATAATACAATATTCCTGGCAAAATTATTAAGGGAACAGGAAGACTTCTCTATTCCGTCACTGCCTGTATATGAAAAATGCTGGCTATTGAGACAGGAAGATAAAGAGAACCTGATGGCTCTCGTTAAAACACTTCTCATACATGGAAAAACTACGGATTCCCTGTTTAAACTATGTCTTCAGATTTATCTCTCAGGGAAAGATTTCTCGGAACGGGACAGACTCCTGTCTTTTATGGCGGAAAAATTTCTGTCTGAAAAAAATAACAGCTATATAGCTCAAAGAATTTATATAGATATTTTGAAATCAGCCATATCAGAGCAATTAAAAGATTCTGTAATGGATTTTCTGACAGACATATTTCTGGAAGAGAGAAGACTCGATGAACTGGCACTCGGTCTCTATTTAAACAGATACAGCTTATATCCTGATAATAAAGAAACCATTCTCATCTGTGCCAGTGCCCTTCTTGTAAATAAAATAACGGATAAATTTACAGGGGAGATTTACCGTAAATCCTGGGAAATAAATAGATACGACAGAGCCAGTTTTATAATGTGGGTTTATATTAATTATTCAATGGGTAGGGGCGAGGTTACCTCGCCCCTACCGGCATGGCCGGTGGAAACATCGTCGGAGCAAAAGGAATATCTCGAAAAAGCTCTTTCTATAATCCTATCTGACCCGGACAGATATACCGGGCAGTTCTGGTATGATATTTCAATAAGGGTTATCCATTCTATTGCCCTTATATATCTATCTGAAGAAAGAAAAGACAGAAAAGCTTTAGAGACCTATAAAAGATCAATAAAAATTAACGGTGAAAATGAAAAATTAAAATATTACCTCCTTCTTTCTGCCCTGAAAAATAAATGGTATGACATTGATGCCATTGAAATTTACCGCTATTTCTTTAACAGAGAAGATGTGCCGGTGAAAATAAGAGAAGAAATAGTAAATGCCATGTTAGAGATTTATGATTCCACCGTTATTCCCTGTTCTCTGTGTGATGAATTTGCTTACGACATCTGCAAAAAAGCCTTTTCCCGTCCGGGGTGGGAACCAGAGGACTGTCATATAAACATACTGTGGAATTATTTTACAAAAAAACTTTCTACATCTTCTCTTCCTGACATGGCAGGAGGACTTATAAAATATCTTTCAAATCGGGAGATAATTTCTCTTATGGAAGGTAAAGAATTCATTCCGGTCAGAAAAGGTTTTGTTTATTTATTTATGGACCGTACAGACGAGTCTATTATGTATCTGGGAAAAGACATAAATGAAAAAACATCTCCCATTATTCTATACTGCCTGGCAAAACTTAATTTCGAGACCGGTCATGATGCAAATAAATTTATAGAATTAATAAAAGAGGAACATATTCCTGATGTAAATACCACTCTGGCAGTAGGAAGATTCTATTTAGCTCAGGGAAATAAAGAAAAAGGAACAGATATATACAGAAATGCTTTAAGAAGATTTCCCGATAAAAAGAAAGAATTTTTGAGAGAACTGGGACTCATTTACATGGAAACATCGCCTGAAGCGGCTGAGGAATATTTTAAGGAATTAATTTCCATGTCTCCCTGTGAAGAAGAAGCACTGCTGACTCTTGGAAATATTGCTATGTCCAGGAAATCTTATGAAGAGGCATATAATTATTTTCTGTCTCTTCAAAAGGTTTATCATGAAAACAGCAAAGCCCTGGAAGGACTTGCCCTGGTTTATTATTATACAGGGAAAGAGAGTGATTCTCTGGAACTTTTATCACTCATATATAATAAAGGGGAAAAGCTTTCGCCCGAAGGGTCTTTTATATTCGGGAAATGCCTGAAAAATGATGATGTGAAAGCTCTTGAATTTTATTCACAGGCTATTAACGAAGGATACAGCAACCCTTACGTGTATTTAGAAAGAGCTTTTGCTCTGAAATCTCTTGGAAGACTTAAAGCATCTGCCTATGATTTCGGAGAATTTTTAAGGAAACACAGTGGCGAAGACAGAGATACATGCGAAAATATAATAAAAGCTTTAATAAACATGGCAGAAATTGCCCGGGAACTGGGAGAATGTTCATCTGCTATGACGAGCCTGAAAAAAGCTTTCAACATTTCTCTTAAAACCGGCTCTGTCAGAAAAAATTACATTCTGGAAGAATTAACATCACTGTGCCTCAAATTAAAAAGCTTTTCACCGTCAGAACTTTATATACTCAACAATTATTTAAAAATTCATAATGAAGAATCTGATATAATACGATACAGATCGGAAATCCTTTACAACCTTGCCGTTAAAGAAGAAGAAAAAGGCAATTCAGATGGAGCAGAAAAAATCTATAAAAAAATCATAGAATATGATAGCCATATAAAATCCCTTGTAAGACTCGGTTATCTTTCATATGAAAGAGGAGATATAGTTTCATCTGTAACCTTCTGGGACAGGGCAGAAAATACCGGATCTTCCGATATGAAAATCTGCAGAAAACTCTATAGCTATTATCTGAATGAACATATTATAGATAAAGCTATAAAATACCTTTATAAACCTGTAAAGGCAGAATGGAGAAAAGATGAACTTATTATCCTTGCGGAGCTTTTAATAAAAAACAGGTCTTTCGATGAAGCGATAAAGCTTCTGGAAGAGGCTCTTCTGAAAGGCATCATGGAAGATAGTATTTATTATCTTCTGGGAAAATCCTATATGGAACTTCTTCCTGCTCATGACGGGTATTTCAGTAAGGCTCTGGATTATTTAAGACAGGTAAAAGAAGAAACTTGCGATACTGTTTCACTGACAGGACAGGTTTATATAAAATCGGGCAATACTGACATGGCTGAAAAATTTTTCAATAAACTCCCTGATAATTCGCCTGAAAGATATTACAACCTGGGTATTTTATACACCCATAAAGGACAGCTTAAAGACAGTCAGGACTGTTTCGAGCTTGTCATGGAACACTCACCGGATTATAAAGATGTCAAAACAAAACTTGCCATGGTATATATTGAACGTAAAAGTTTCAATCCTGAACATATAAACTTTTTAGAACATATGTTAAAAGAACAGACTGAGTGGCCTGCAGAAAAACGAAAAACCGTCTTGGAACATCTTCACAATCATTATATAGCCCATAATCAATGGGAAAAAGGAGTAAATCTCATTGAAACAATACTGGATGGTACCGGGTTAAAAACAGATGAAAAATTATGGGCATGGCTTTCTCTGGATTTTATACATCTGAATAATATGGAAAAAGCTGAAAATATTTTAAATAAATTCCCTCTGAAAAACCCCGAAGAGGAAGGAGAAATATTGAAAGTTCACAGAATATTTGCGGAAAAACTTATTTCAAACAGTGATTATGATGGTGCCAGAAAGATATATGAAAAAATATATAAATGTGATCCTGAATATTCTGTTGCAGGGAAAATGCTTGAAATGCTGGCAAAAGAAAGGGTAGGGCGGTTTGCCATGATAGAACTTACAGGTAAAGGCTCAAATGCTTCCGTATGGAAAGCCTTCGATCTGTTATCCCTGAGGACTGTCGCTCTGAAGATATTACATGCCGAACACAGATTAAATGAGGAAATCAAGAAAGAACTAAAAAGGGAATATAATTTACTCCTGGATTTAAATCTGCCTTCTGTAGTCAGTGTAATACCTGAAAGCTGTGGCGAATATTATTTTGCCATGGAGTATCTGGACGGTTCCCTTACAAAGATGCTTAAAGAACATACCGGGGGGCTCGATATGAGTGACACAATAGATATAGCATCTCAGATATCGGAGATATTATCCCTTCTCCATCAAAATAATATTATTTACCAGGATCTTGCTCCGGACAATATTATGTTTGACCGTAAATCAATAAAACTCTGCGATTTCGGAGGAGCAAAAAAACTTGACAGACATGGGAAAACTGTTTTCGGAGGAACTGTAGCCCATCTTGCCTGGGCTTCACCGGAACAGTGCATTTCCATTTCGGGAGGGATATCCTCTATTGATCACAGAACAGACATTTACAGTTTCGGTATTTTACTCTATGAAATGGTTACGGGAGAACTGCCCTTTAACCTGCCTGACCCTCAGCTTATAAGTGCCCATCAATATTCAACACCGGTTCCGCCTGTTATGAAAAGAGATAATATTTCAAAACAGTTAAATGATCTGATTATGAAGTGTCTTGCCAAAAAGCCTGAAGAAAGATTTCAGACTATGAAGGAAATATGGGTAATATTGCAGCAGATTCCAAGGTTTTAGCGAGTAGTGAAGGGTGAAGGGTGAAGGGTGAAAAGTGAAAAGTGAAAAGTAGGGGCGACTGCCTGTGGTCGCCCTGATACCGGTTAAACCACGCATTACGCATCACTCATCACGCATTACGCATCACTCATCACGCATCACGATTATTACCCGACAAGTGTACCGGCAGACATTTCAACAGTTCTGGCAAATTTAACCATATCTTTATTCGCCTCTGTCGCAGCAATAAAGACATCACAGATCATATTAACTTTTTTGTTATTAAAATTAATATTACCTGAATCTACTTCGGATAACCATGTTATGAATCTGTTAACTTCTTCCTCTCTGAGTCCGTGGTGACGGCCTGATGCCTGTATGGCCACAGGTGAAAGATTATTGCCTCTCCTTACCAGATCATCTACAAAATTCTGCACTCTTTCTCTTTTTGATATTTTTCCCTGTGACGGTGCCGGATTACCCGGTAATTTTTCAGTTTTCTCATTCTCTTCCAAATCAGATGTTTCCGAAGATGTTTCATCCTTCTCTGAAGATTTTTCATCCTTCTCAAAAGAAACTTCATTCTTTATAGAAAGATTATCCTGCCCTTTCGCCTCGTGAGGTCTGTCAGTCTCTTCATAAATTTTATCCCACACTCTTGGTACCAGGGGATTTGCAGGTTGTTCATCTAATTTATAGAACCAGGACCTTATCTCTTTTTTAATATCATCTCTGGAGAAATCCACGCCTCCTACACTCCAACCGCCGGTAAGTTTACCTATTTTATCCCTGAGTTTATCCCAGTTCATAGGATGTCCTGCAATAAAAGCAAGGGCTTCAAAACTTTCTTTCCCTACTCCCCCTGAAGTGGCATAAGGACTGGTGGCATACATTTCAAGAGCTCTGATAAATTTAGCCATATCTCCATTTGCTCCGGCAGCATAAACAAAAATGTCACTCATTGTATTTGTTTTGGAATCGTTAAAATCAACAAATTTTTTCCCTTTTGCAGATAACCAGATCAGAAAGTAGCTTATTTCATCTTCACTTAAAGAAGAATTTTTCCCTGCAATACCGATATTTTCTATATCTACAACTCCCTGGCTTTTCAGGGATGCAACAAAAAATTCCACCTTTTCCTGCCTCGTAGTTAATTTATGAGTGGGCCTGATAAAAACAGGGCCGGCTGGAGCTGAAATAACAGGATCTGCAGTAATTACAGATGGTTGTTTCCTTAAAGGCTCTTTTTCTAAAGATTCTGACTGTAATTTTTCATTGTGTAAAATGCCATGGTTTACGGGAGATTCTGTCTTTAAAGATTCTGGATGTAGTTTTTCATTGTGTAAAATGCCATAGTTTACGGGAAATTCTGTCTTTAAAGATTCTACGGGATGAGGAATTTCTTTTGTTTTTTCATGTCCGGGTTTTTCACTTGCCTGTCCGTGATGGTTCAAGAACCTGGACAGAGGTGACTGCAATAAGCTCTTCTTTGAAAGTTCGTCATTTTTTTTCAAATCAGAAGAAGAATCGGGCTTTAACATAGAAGGCCGGTGTTTTTCTTCTTCTCCACTCTTTATCCTGGAAGAGGAATATTTTGTCTTTAAATATTCCTCAAGTTTTTTCTTACTGTTTTCCCCTGGTATGACGGGATTAAAGAAATAATTTATTTTTTCTTCATATTTTTTTTCTTTTCTTCCCTGTCTTATAAATTTTCCCCTGACGGTATTACCTTTAATGTCCTCTTCTCTAACTTCGGGAGTATTATTCTTTTTTATATCCTTTTTATCTTCTCTGACAGAAGGTTTAACATCTCCTGTAACAAGGCTGGCAAGTATTTTCTGTTCTCTTGTAACAGGATAACTCACAGATGGATCTGATTGAAGGGAAATACGATGAATAGAGTTTTTTTCTGAAAGGGATTTGTTTGAAACTATGGCGGAGCTACCCTGTGTCTTAAGATTATCTATTGCTTTTCTTAATTCTTTAAATGTATTACCTATAGTAATTAATTTTTTTTCTGTTTTTTCTCCGCCTTTAGAAGATTTCTCATCACCGGTCTTTCGAGCAGGCATAGAATCAGTGGTTTCTTTCCTGCCTGTGATCTGATGTTCTCTTTTTTCACCATAATCTTTTCCAGATATTTCTCTTTTGAAATTCTTATTTTCCTTCTCCTTTCTTACCTGTTCTCTGTCTCTTACTTCTTTCTTATCGTTTTTAAGATCACATCTGGAGTCAGAAGTTTTTTTATCCTTAATGTCAATATTTTGTTTTCCTGAACTATGGTGACGAAGAGATGTAGAACTGACAGAGTTGTAAATAGTATCTGTTTGTAACATAACGCTTACCGCCCTATAAAAAATTTGATTTTTACGAAAGGTAGATCTATTAATTACTATCACGACAAAATTCAAAAAGTAAAGTAACGATTATGAACTCTTATTATATAAATCTTCATAAAACCCTGATTTAAAGCCATAAAAAAATTGTTTACTAAAATGTAACATTTTAGCAATTATTTTTTAACAATACAGGAATAAAATAATAATAGAAAAAATTCTAAAGAGTTAATGCGAAATTTACAATGTTATATTTTTTAGTTTCTAAACTAAAAAATTGAAGTTTTTTCGCATTAACTCTTTTTTTATCTATTTTTATGATTACCTGTTACAGCTTTATAACATATTATTACCCTCAAACCTGTAAGGTTGAGGTTTTAAGGAGGACCTATGAAAAAATATATTATACATTTCATAATTATTCTTCTCATCATTTTTACTTTTATTATGAACGGCTGCAGTGATAGCGGAATAACTCTGGTATTCATGCCGTCACCTGCTGCTGTTACCGCACAGGAGATTTATAATGAAATGGAAATTATGCCTGATAATACAGAGCAAATTTATAAAGACATGTAAATTTCCTATAAAAAAGGAATAAAAATAAAAAAAGTGCGACTGACAGGAAAAGCAAAAATAAAAAGGGAAATCTTCAACGGATAATTTTATAGTTAATTTCATAACAATTCAGATTAATGAGTGAGTAGTGAGTAGTGTAGAATGTTCTATTCTTTTCATTTTTCACTATAATTAGCATACAGAGGGAGGTGTTTTTTCTTTTATACAAATGTCCGGCCCATAGAAGTGCCTGATTTTATTATTTAAGGAGGTCATATTATGAAAGTAACAAAAGTACTACTGGTTTTACTTATATCTCTTATTCTTATTTTTTCTTATTCCTGTAAAACAAATATATCCGGCGGAAACTATCTGGAAACAAGAATCATAGGACAGAATGAACTTTTTTCCGGTTCTCCCGCATCTTTAAGGATCATAGCCTTTGATGCAAGAGGTATGAAACCACTGAAAGGCGCAGAAATTACTGCCACATTAACGGCCAGTGAAAATCAAAAAACCGTGGAACTCTTCAAACAATCGAGTGATGATTTCGGAAGTATTTCTTTTAACTATACTGTTCCTTCCGATGTAAAAGGCAACGGCACAATAGAGGTAAAAGTTAAAGCCCCTGAAGGAGAAAGAAAAGATATTGTTCCTGTAACTATTAAAGAAAAAGAACCGAAAACAAATCTTTCCACAGACAAACCTCTCTATCAGCCGGGACAGACTGTTTATATAAAAGCCATGTCATTACTTTTACCGACTCTGGAACCGGCCGGTAAAAAGAAGGTCACCCTGGAAATAATGGATCCGAAAGGCAACAAAGTATTAAAAGAAGAAAAAGAAACGTCTGACTATGGTATAGCATCAACGGATTTTGTCCTTGCAAGAGAGATAAACATGGGAGAATATACAATAAAAATCTCAGGCGATTGCGGCACGGCAGAGAAAAAATTCCTCGTAAAGAAATATGTGCTTCCCAAATTCAAACCTGTTATGGAAGCAGAAAAACAATTCTATCAGTCAGGTGAGAAAATAGAAGGACATATAAGTGCAAAATATTTCTTCGGTAAACCCACAACAGGGGCAAAAGTAATTATAAATGTCATGGCCTATGACGGAGCACTTAGAAAAGTATCCACCATAAAAGGCACAACAGATAAAGAAGGAACATACAAATTTTCCTATGATATACAGAAGAATTTTTCAGGTTCTGTTTATGAACAGAATAAAGCCTATATACAGCTTGAAGCAAATGTGATTGATCCTGCAGAACATAAAGAAGTTGTAACACACCAGTATCCTGTGACAAAAGATCCCATTACGGTTCAGGTAATGCCTGAAGGAGGAAGACTGGTAGCAAACCTTGAGAATAATATGTATATTCTTACAAGCAATCCTGACGGAAGCCCTGCGGGATGTAATCTTATGGTAAAATTTTCCGACGGGAAAGAACCAAGACAGCTTTCAACTGACAGTAACGGATATGCAGTACTTCCCTGCACGCCGAAAGCCGGTGAAAACCTGTCTTTAACCGTTACGGCACAGGACAAAAAAGGTAATAAAGCTGAAAAATCAGTAAATTTTGTTGCAGAAGCAAAAGAAGAGAGTATTATTGTAAGAAGCGATAAAACTCTTTATGGAAACGGAGATGTGGCAAAAATAAAACTTCTTTCAACTCAGAAAGAAGGTACTGCCTATCTGGATATTATAAGAGCAGGGAAAACCATATTTACACAATCGGTTGATGTAAAAGGAGGACAGGGCAATATACATTTTGATGTTCCTTCCGGAGTATTCGGACTTGTCTCATTAAACGGTTATTTCGTATCGCCGTACACAGGTATTGTGCAGGATAACAGAAGCGTATATATTGCTCCCATGGATCTCACTATATCAGGACAGCTAGATAAAGAATCTTATCGGCCCGGCGAGGAAGCAAAAATTAATTTTGAAGTAACCGATAAAAAAGGCTCTCCTGTACCTTCAGCTATAGGGGTTGACATAGTGGATGAAAGTCTATTTGCCATGTTTGAAAGACGGCCCGGTATGGAAAAAATCCAGTATCTGATAAATCCTCAGTATCTCGCTTCACCATATGTATTAAAAGGGCTTAACATGGGTGATTTTATCCTGAATGCTCAGGAGCCATCAAGCGATACCTGTGCAAAGGTATTAATCGCACAGTCGCCTCAAATATCTCCATATACGGTAAACCAGGATTCTTACAGAGAAAAGATTCAAAAAATCCTTGGAGATCTTCAGACTGCAGGCAGTGCATGCCAGAGTTTTTATGGAAATAATAAGCAGCATGCAAACAGTATAAATGACCTTGTAAAAGCAGGTTTTATGCATGCGACAAAAGACCCGTGGGGACAGGATTATATTGTAAAACAACCGCATGGTGAGAATAAAAACACCAGCCCTTACTGGAATGAAACAATGGCAAATGTAATATGTATCGGCGCAGACGGTAAAGAAGGCACACCTGATGACCTGGATTACAGAGATTTTGTAATAGCAATGGGACCTGTACCAAAACCGGATGTTATAAGTTATAAACGTAACCTTGAAGGCGGAGCAGAGTTAAAAATAGCCGAAAATAAAATAGCTACGGCAGAGCAGAAAATGGATAAAGGTATGGAATTCGCTGCAAAAGATAAAATGGCATCAAATGAGGCACCTCCCGCACCCGCAGCAGCGACACAGGCATCTTTAGACGGCGGAGTAGAACCTGTAAGGGTAAGAGAGTATTTTCCTGAAACACTTTTCAGTAATCCCCAGTTAATTACAGATGATAAAGGTAAAGCAGAACTCAATATTCCTCTTGCAGATTCAATCACTACGTGGAGAATGAGTACTGTGGCAAATTCACTGAAGGGAGAACTCGGAAGTTATTCTTCCGGTGTAAAAGTATTCCAGGATTTCTTTATAGATTTAAATCTCCCCGTAAAACTCACAGCAGGAGATGAAGTTTCAGTTCCCGTATCTATTTACAATTATCTTCCTTCTTCACAGAAGGTTCAATTAAAACTGGAAAAGGGAGACTGGTTCGAAATAGTAAACGGTGAGGACATAATAGAAGCAAAGGTTCCGAAAGAAGACGTAAAAGGTGCTTCTTTCCGCATAAAGGTTAAACAGGTAGGTATACATAAACTTACAGTCAACGCAAAGGGAAGTTCTATGGGTGATGCCATAACCAGGGAAATTGAAGTAGAACCATATGGAAAAAAATATGTTCTCTATAAAGGCGATATGATAACAGGGAAAGGGGGAAGTACAACTCTCGCAATACCGGGGAATGCAGTATCCGGAGGAAGTAATATTCTCCTTACAGTATATCCGAGGCCTTTCTCACAGATCGTAGAAGGACTTGACAATGTATTCTCCACTCCTTCAGGATGTTTCGAACAGACTTCTTCCACTACCTATCCCAATGTACTTGCCCTTGATTATTTGAGGAAAACAAAACAGTCTTCTCCTGAAATCGAAAGAAAAGCCAATGCTTATATAAATCAGGGTTACCAGATGCTTCTCGGTTACGAAATACAGGGAGGAGGTTTTCAGGTATGGGGAGAAGCACCTGCAACAAAGGTTTTGACTGCCTATGGCATAATGGAATTTACCGATATGTCGGAAGTATATCAGGTAGATACTGCTGTTATAGAAAGAGCAAAAAAATGGCTCCTTTCCGTAAGAGAACCTGACGGGAGCTGGACTCCAGACGCACAGTTTGCCCATGCGGAACAGTGGGGAACTATTCAGTCAAACAACATTCCTTCCACTGCATATATTACATGGGCTCTCGCAGAGGCAAACTGTAAAGACGAACTGTCTGACTCCATAGCATATCTGAAAAAGAATCTCGGACAGATTGATAACCCCTATATACTTGCCCTCTGTGCCAATGCATTCCTTACGGTAAACCCTTCCGACAGTGAAGGTCTGGAATTGCTTAAAAAACTGGATGGTATGAAAAAGTCAGAGGAAGGCGTTATATACTGGGAGTCTAATTCCCTCTATTCTTCAGGGACACCGGCACAGATAGAAACAACTGCTCTTATCATATACGGCATGTTAAAAGCAGGCGCCTATCCTGAAACCACAACAAAAGGCCTGAATTTTATAGTCAAATCAAAGGATCAATACGGTCTCTGGCAGTCCACTCAGGCGACAATCTTTGCAATGAGAGCTTTAATGATGTCTCAGACAGGTGTCAAATCAGACCAGTTAAATATTACTGCCGATATACTCATTAACGGCCAGAAGGCAGATTCTTTTAAAGTAGATGATAAAAACCAGGATGTATTTCAACAGTTTGATCTGAAGAAATATGTAAAAACCGGGGACAACAAAATAGAGATCGCCATGACCGGAGAAGGAACCATCGCCTACCGTGTGGCAGGTATTTATTATCTTCCATGGGCAGGGGAAAAAGCTGCAGGGAAAGAGCTTTCCATAAATCTCGGCTATGATAAGACAGAAGTAAAAACCTCTGATTACATAACCTGTAAGGTAGATGTGAAAAACCTCAGAGACTCCTATGCACCTATGGTAATGATAGAAGCAGGTATTCCTCCGGGATTTAATGTAATGACAGAGGATCTTGAAAAAATGATAGAGAAACATACTGTATCCAAGTATGAAACATTTAAAGGTAAAGTGGTTCTTTATCTGAACGGTCTTGATAAAGGTAAATCCTTCAGCTGTTCCTACAGGCTTCTCGCGACAATCCCGCTGAAGGCGAAAACACTGCCGGGAATAACCTATCTGTATTATAACCCGGAGATAAATTCAGTATGTGCCCCAGTGACATTTGAGGTTTTATAAATAAAGAGCGAATAGTGAGTGGTGAGCAGTGAGTGGAGAAATTATCCTGTCACTCACTGCTCACTTTTTCACTTGCAGATAAAGATAATATCTGATAAAATTTAATTATGAGAATATATCTTGATAACTGCTGTTTTAACAGACCTTTTGATAATCAAATATCAATCAGAATTAAGCTGGAAACAGAAGCAAAACTTTATATTCAGGAAGAAGTTATAAATGGCTCTATTGAACTGGTATGGTCTTATATCCTTGAATATGAAAACTCTCAAAATCCTTTTGAATACAGACGGAATGCTATCAATCTATGGAAGAAAATAGCAACTATCAAAATTATAGAAGATGAAGAAATTCTTCTATTGGCTAAAGATTTAATTCTTTTCGGAATAAAAAGTAAAGATGCCCTTCATGTTGCATGTGCAATAAAATCCAATTGCAATTTTTTTCTGACAACAGATGATTTATTAATAAAAAAATTATCTGATTATAATAAAATAAAAATTATGAATCCTGTGGAATTTATTATGAATCGAGGATGATATTATGAAGACAAACAGTGAGATAAAAATAGAAGGGTATAATGCTCTTGTAAAAGCACTGGGAACTGTGCATGCAGAAAAATTTATTACTTTATTACAACAGGAACCCTTTGATTATACAATATGGCAGAGAAATTTGTGGGCCGAGAAAGGGATAGAAGAATTAAGTAAAGATGCTATGAATTATATAAATAATACCAGGCTATAGAAAAATCTGCTCATAACCGGCATTTTCCCCATATATTATTATCGAAGCACCATCAGAAGGAGAATTCTATGTCAGATATTCCCGGCTACCACAGTTTGAATAAAATATATGAAAGTAAAAGAACGTATGTATATAGAGGTTTTCGCAGTAAAGATAACCTTCCTGTCATAATCAAACTGTTAAACAGAGATTATCCTTCCCGGGAAGAACTTACGGAATACAAATTTGAATATGAACTTACTTCCGGCTTAAATTTAAATGGTGTAATAAGATCTCTGGAACTTATGCCATATAAGAACAGCCTTATAATAATCTTTGAAGATTTCGGCGGCATATCATTAAAAAAGTATCTGGAAAACAGATTCCTTAATTTAAAAGAATTTCTTGTTCTGGCATCGGACATTACCGGTATTTTATCTACCATTTACGATACAGGTATAATTCATAGAGATATAACCCCGGACAATATTGTAATTAACGCAGAGACAGGAGAGATTAAACTTATAGACTTCGGCCTCGCCAGAAAGTTTTTCGGCAGGATAAAAAGCCAGAAAATAGAAGGTAATCCTCTCTATATTTCTCCTGAACAGACAGGAAGAACCAGTCGTCCTACCGATTATCGAACAGATTATTATTCTCTCGGAGCAGTTTTTTATGAAATTTTAACGGGGAAACCTCCTTTTACCGGCAGTGATTTAATGGAATTAATACATGCCCATCTTGCACAATCTCCTGTGATGCCATGTGCACTCAACAGGGACATTCCTGAAACAGTTTCAGATATAATAATGAAACTTATGGCAAAAAATCCTGAAGACCGTTATCAGAGCCCATGGGGTCTTAAAAAAGATCTTGACCTGTGTCTCAGTCAATTAGAAAAAACCGGAAAAATCGAATCTTTTCCCATTGGAATTCAGGACATACCTTCCAGACTTTCCATACCTGAAAAATTATATGGAAGAGAAAAAGAAATTAATATGTTACTTGATAGTTTTGATGAAATATACAGAGGCGGAAGGGAAATGGTATTTATTTCCGGCCACGCCGGTACAGGTAAAACCAGTCTTGTTAAAGAAATCTATAAACCTGTCAGTGATAAAGGGGCATATATAATTTCAGGAAAATTCGAACAATTCGAAAAAACTACTCCTTATTCAGCCATAGTCCTGGCACTGCAGGAACTTATTGATAAGATACTCACAGAAAACGAGGCAGAGATTTCTCTCTGGAAGAGAAAATTCCTGTCAGTTCTCGGCTCTAACGGTCAGATTATTATTGATATTCTCCCCAGACTGGAGCTTATTATCGGTCATCAACCACCGGTAGAGGAAGTAAGTTCTCTTGAAGCTCAAAACCGTTTCAATCAGGTTTTTGAAAATTTCATCAGAATATTCTGTCATAGTTCCCATCCTCTGGTTATATTTTTAGATGATCTTCAATGGTCAGATAGTGCTTCACTGAAACTCATAGAGCTTATTATGAGAGATAAGGAAATAAAATATTTATTTCTTATATGTGCTTATCGCGATGATGAAGTCACCCCTTTTCATCGTCTGAACAGGACTGTAGATATATTGAAAAAATCCGTTAAAATCAAAGAAATTCACCTTACTTCCCTGAATATTGAAGATATTACTCAGTTAATTTCAGATACCATTTATGCCGGAAGGGATTATGTCAGAGAGCTATCGGAAATGGTAAAGAAAAATACGGAAGGAAATCCTTTCTTTATAAAACAATATTTAAAGACTCTTTATGACAAAAAACTTCTCTTATTTAATACCGATAGCAGATGCTGGCAATGGGATATTAATAGAATTAAAGAGATAGTGACCGAGAATGTAGCTGAACTGATGGCACAGAAGATCAGAAACCTTCCTTCTGAAACGAAAGAGGTTCTTCTGGCATCTGCCTGCCTTGGTAACACCTTTGATTTAATCACATTATCCATTATATATGAAAAAACACTTTCTGAAATCTCCTGTTCTCTATTGCCTGCTATTAAAGAAAGTCTTATATTACCGGTTTCTGACCTTGAATTTGAAGATAGAGAAAATATTCTGTCAAAAACATTTTATAAAAAATATAAATTTCTTCATGACCGTATTCAACAGTATGTCCATTCACTTACAGGGGAATATGAAAAAAAGAAAGTCAATCTTCTTACAGGGAGACAGCTTTTATATAATCTATCAGGGGAAGAATCTGACAGAAGGCTTTTTGAAATAGCAGATCATTTCAATACTGCAAAAGAACTTATAACAGAAGAGAAGGAAATAATTGAATTTATAAGAGTAAATCTTGAAGCAGGAAAAAAGGCAAAAAAATCCATTGCTTACAGAGAAGCATTAAATTATGTAGAACAATGTTTTGACCTTTTACCGGATAATATCTGGACAGATTATTATGAACTGGCTTTTGACCTGTATAGAGAAGGTGGAGAGATTGAATATTTTAACGGCCATTATGAAGAATCACAGAAATTAATTAAATTTGCCCTTACCGGGAGTAAAACACCTTTTGAAAAGGCAGAGTTATATTCTCTTCTTCTTGTACAGCTTACTATACTGGCAAAACACGAAGAAGCAATTGGTACAGGTATAAAAGCACTTTCTTTACTTGGCATTGACCTGCCTGAGACAGAACTGGAACAGGCTATTGATAAAGAGATAAGTATTATAAATAATAATCCTGGAGACAGGTCTATTGCTTCTCTGATTGATATGCAGATTATGACAGACGCCGGGAAAAAACAGGCAGTAAAATTACTTTCTTATATGGCCGGCCCTGCATACTATACAAATAAAAAACTGTTCTGTCTGATTGCAGGCAAAATAGTAAGTCTATCTCTTAAATACGGCAATATTTCGGAATCCTGCACAGGTTATTCCATGTATGGTATGGTACATAATTCTGTTTTCGGAAATTATAAAACCGGTTATGACTTTAACCTTCTTGCAATGAAATTATCTGAGAAATTCAGAGCCCCTGCTCAGAGATGTATAGTTTCAAATATATTCGGCAATTTCATTTTTCACTGGGTAAGACCTCTTAAAGAAAAAGACACAATTAATATTGAAGGATACAGAGCAGGTCTTGAAGGAGGAGAGATGGAGTTTGCAGGTTACTGCCTCTGTCACAGAGGAGAAGATTATTTTTATTCCGGCAATAAATGCCTTAAAGATATGCTTTCAGATATAACGGATTATATACATTTTGCAGAGAAAACTGTTAATAAAATGGCTATTGATATTCTTACATGTCTTACTATAATAATTACAAATTTAAGCGGTTTTACGAAAGATAAATTATGTTTTGATACAGAGGACATAAAGGAAGAAGAATTTCTGGATAACTGTCATAAAAATAAAAACCATCGGGTTTTATGTGAGTATTATACGCTAAAAGCACAGGTTCTTTATCTTTACGGTAAAACTTCTGATGCACTTACTTATATAATAAAAGCAAAAGAACTCTCAGAATACATATGGGGCCTTTTTATTTCTGCAGAATATAATTTTTATTATTCCCTTATTCTGTCAGATTTATATCACGAGTGTAATGAAGAAATAAGAAAAGAATATGAAGAAGAAATTAAAAGAAATCAAAAACAGATGAAAATATGGGCAGATAATTGCCCTGAAAACTTCCTTCATAAATATCTTCTGGTAGAGGCAGAAATAGCCCGCATATCAGGGCACACAGTAGAATCAATAGATTATTATAGCAGAGCAATCATTCTGGCCAGGGAGCATGAATTTATTAAAGATGAAATGGTGGCACAGGAAAGGGCCGGAAAATTCTGGGATAAGAGAGGTAATAAAGATTATGCCGGCCTTCATTTAAGAAAAGCCTTTTATGGATATTCCATCATGGGTGCTATGAGTAAAATTGAAGATATGAAAGAAAAATACGGAGAATATTTAAGTGAAAGGCCTCAGAAAAAAACTCCAGACACAGAAATGTTTTCCCCTTCATCATCTTCCTCCGAATTACTGGATTTAGGAACAGTTATAAGGGCATCTCACATAATTTCGGGAGAAATTGTTTTGGAAAACTTAATCAATAAAACCATGGTTTTATTGATAGAACATTCAGGTGCTCAAAGAGGATTTCTTATTTTAGAAAATGACGGAATATTTAACGTGGAAGCTCAAATTGAAGGAGACAAACATACAGTCATAAAATCCATAGGGATTAAAGAATGCGATAATATTTCAGTAAAAATAGTGACCTATGTGGAAAGAACAAGAGATACTTTTATTCTTAACGATGCGTTCAGAGAAGGCAATTTCATAAATGATCCTTATATTCTGAGAAATAACATCAGAGCCCTTCTCTGTATGCCTCTTATTCATCAGGATAAATTGACAGGAATTCTGTATCTTGAAAACAATATAACGTCAGGCATATTTACACAGAATAAAATAGAAATGTTACATATTCTTTCATCACAGCTTGCCACGTCCATTGAGAATTCAAAACTCTATAGCAGGCTCGCAGAATACAACAGAACTCTCGAACATAGAGTAATGGAAAAAACTGCAGAATTAAAAGAAGCAAAAGAAGCGGCAGAAGCGGCCAATCAGGCAAAGAGCAAATCCCTTGCCGAATTAAAAGATAGAGAAGCCTATCTGGAGCTACAATTCAACAGAATGCCTTCCGGATACATTGTGTGGGATAAAGATTTCATCATCAGAAGCTGGAATCCTGCTGCAGAAAATATATTCGGCTACTCTTCAGAGGAAGGAACAGGCAAAAATATTACTGACCTTCTTTTGCCGGCAGATATAAAAGAAGAGATGTATAATATCTATAGAAGGCTGTTGAAAGGTGATATAACTGCCAGCAGTGTCAATGATAACATAACTAAAAAAAGGGAAAGGATTACCTGTGAATGGACCAACACACCACTTAAGGACAGTGACGGAAATGTTCAGGGAATCATTTCTATGGTTCAGGATATTACAAAACGAAGACGGGCAGAAGAGGCAGAAAAAGAGGAACAGATCTTCAACAAAACCCTTATTGCCAGTATACCCGGCACATTCTATATGCTGGACGAACATGGACAATATGTCCGGTGGAATGCCTATCAGAGAGATGAAATAGTTGGGAAACCGGAAAATCAAATGCCAGAAGTAAATGCCATAGATACAATTCATCCTGATGATAGGCCGCTCATACAATCGAAAATTTTAAATGTACTGGAGAAGGGTCTGGAAGAAGGTGTAGAAGGAAGAGTCCTTATGAGAGGCGGACCTAAGTTCAAATGGTTTCTTTTGACAGGCAGAAGAATAATAATAAAAAACAGGCCTTTCCTCGTTGGTATTGGTGTAGATATTACAGAACGAAGATATGCAGAGGAAGCATTATGCCGGAGTGAAGATAAATTCCGCACTATATTTGAAAGTAACTCTGCGTCAATGGCAATTATCGAAACTGATACGACTATATCGATGGTAAATGACGCTTACTGTCAGATGAGTGGTTATAC
>DAIOEN010000138.1:0-4158 GCA_036746235.1 Vulcanimicrobiota bacterium
TAAATGCCGATAATTATTACGATGTAGCTTTAGCTGCTTAATGCAGCTACATCCGACGTAGTTTCGTCAGTTGAGCTACGATCCGGGTGTCACAACAGACTGACTACTTTTACAGGAGTGTTCTGACCTGTAAGGGGAAATCAAGGGACTAAGGAAACTAATTCCCTGGCTGGAGGGATTAGTTCTCACGAAAATTAAATCCAGTCTAAGCTTGTAGACACTTTTACGCGAAGTTCTTTGGACGCGGGTTCGACTCCCGCCGCCTCCACCAGCAGAGTGAGTAGTGAATCGTGAATAGTGAAGGGTGAGTTATATACTTACCCTTCATTTCTCACTATTCACTACTCACTGCTCACTAATTATAAAGAGGTGAAAGTTAATGTCTACGTCAACAACACCAACCAAAAGAAGAACAGGCAGAGTCACAGATGTTTCCGGCGAGGTAGATCTCAATAAACTGCTTAAAGAAATGATCGAAAGAAGGGCATCAGATTTACATTTAAAAACAGGAAGCCCTCCTATGATGAGAATCGACGGAAATCTCTATCCTGCATCCCATACAATACTTACTCCTGATAGTATAAGAGCAGCTCTGAGCGGTATTCTTACTGATAAACAGAGAACTACCTTTGAAATGGAAAAAGAACTGGATCTTGGATACAGCGTAAGAGGCCTATCCCGTTTCAGAGTTAATATTTATCTTCAACGGGGAACATGGGGAGCCGCATTCAGAACTATTCCTGCCCGCCCTTTTACTCTGGATGAATTAAAACTTCCTACCATATTAAAAGATCTTGCTATGAAACCAAGAGGACTTATCCTTGTTACCGGCCCTACCGGTTGCGGGAAATCTACTACCCTGGCTTCTATAATTGATTTTATTAATGAAAATAAGAGATGTCATATTATAACTATTGAAGATCCTATTGAATTTTTACATCGTGATAAAAGGTGTCTTATAAGTCAGAGAGAAGTAGGGCCTGATACAAATTCTTTCAATGAAGCTCTGAAACGTGCTTTAAGACAGGATCCTGATGTTATACTCGTAGGTGAAATGAGAGACCTGGAAACAACAGCTATTGCCATTTCCGCTGCAGAAACAGGACATCTGGTTCTTGCCACATTACATACTACCGGCGCAGCAGCTACGATAGATAGAATCATAGATCAATTCCCGTCACATCAACAGGGACAGATAAGAATTCAGCTTGCTTCCATTTTAGAAGGCGTATTGTCACAGGTTCTTATGCCAAGGTCAAAAGGAGAAGGACGTGTTATGGCTATGGAGATCCTTACTGTTACACCTGCCGTCAGAAATGTAATAAGAGAAGAAAAAGTTCATCAGATAATGAATATAATGCAGGGCGGAGCCATACACCATATGAAGACCCTGGATATGGCTTTAAGGGATCTCTTCGTTCAGGGAATTATTAGCTACGAAGAAGCTTTCTCTAAAGCCCAGGATCCGGGAGAATTTAACAGACTTATAGGACATACAGACGAAGAAGAAGGATAATCATAGTTTTTTATATAATTTTTATAAAAGCTGACTGCTGATAGTTTATATATTGTTTTAAGGAGAGTAGAAAAAGTGAGTAATGAACCTAAACCTATGAATCTGGAAGAATTACTGCAATTAATGGTTAAAAGGGGGGCATCAGATCTTCATCTTGCCGTAGGAAGCCCTCCTACCTTCAGAATTGATGGGAGACTTACACCTGTAAGTAAGGATCTGCTCAGACCACAGGATACTCAGATGATGCTTGAACCTTTACTGAATGATATGCAGAAAATGAATCTTCTGAAAAATAAAGAATTTGATACAGCTTACAGTGTCAGAGGGCTTTCGCGTTTTAGAATAAGTATATTTTTCCAGAGAGGAACCCTGGGAGCTTCTATAAGAATTATGCCTCCGAGACCACTTACACTTGACGAACTGGGATTGCCGGGACAACTTAAAAAGACTCTTGCTTTAAACAGTGGACTTATAATTGTTGCAGGCCCTTCCGGAAGCGGAAAAACTACAACCCTTGCTTCTATGATAGATTTTATAAATGAACATCGTAGTTGCCTTATTATAAGCATAGAAGAACCAATAGAGTTTTTACACCGCAATAAACAGAGTATAATATGTCAGAGAGAGGTCGGCCCTGATACAAATTCCATTCTGAGTGCTCTTCAGAGTGCTCTCCGTCAGGCTCCTGATGTTGTAGTAGTGAGTGATTTGAGAGATGAACATATAATAGATGAATGTATCTCCATTGCTAACGCAGGCGTACTTGTAATGGCCAACCTGAGAACTTCAGGAGTTTTTCCTGCTATTAATCATATAATTGATAGCTTTCCTGAAGATAAAAGAGATAAAACCAGAGCTTTGCTTACTGCCTGCCTTCAGGGAGTATTTTCTCAGACTCTTGTAGCAAAAGCCAAAGCCAGAGGCAGAATTGTTGCAATGGAATATGTAATTCCTTCACCAAAGTTAAAAAGATGTCTCAGAGAGGCAGATATGCTTAACTTTGAGAAACTCATTGACAAGGAACCTGATACAAAGTCTCAGGCTGCAGCATTGAGAGATCTTTGCAATAAAAAAGTTATAACAAGAGAAGAAGCTATTGCCAACGCGTATAATCCGATTGAACTTGAAAGAATTATAGATAGAGCTTATTAATAATTTTAGAGATTTAAATCTGCCATACGATGAATCAGAAAGGCCTGGCAGGTCCAGCCGACGTATCAGAACGTTTTACGACTTAGTCGTAAATATCTCACTTGGAATCCTCCATAAGACCGAGCAATTTCTGAAGTATATGTCTGTAATCCGGATTTTCAAGAAGCTTGTTCGTTATAGCTTCCTGCATATGAGAAAATCCCTTGTCTTTCATAAAATGTTTGCCAAATTCCTGTCCCAGTACATCTTTTACCATCTGAGTGGCAGCCTTTTGAAGGAAATCTTTACGTTTGCTGTCCATTTTCAACATCTGAGATTTTGCCATATTTAAAAAAGCCTGATGTTTTTTTAAAGGAGGTTCAGGAGGAAAATACATATCATCATCCAGGGTAAGACGGATAAGGCTTAAGTCTTTACGACTGATATTACCTTCGGGTTTTTTTATATCCATTTTTATCATTTCCTGAGACAGGAAATGTTCTCTCTGGCGAGAATAATCAGACGGAGGTTTAGGTTCATTCATAGAATTATTGATCAAATTCCTTCCTTAAAATCGTGACGCATGACGCGTGGTAAGACATAAAATACTAACGTTTTGTTCAACTCCTTAGTAATTTATCACTACAGAATTTTAAAAAGTAAAGACTTACTTCTAAATATTAACAAAAATATTATAGTTTATATTCTATTATGGGTTTATATATTATGACTATTAATTATTTTCTAATTTTTTTATTATTGAAGCCATGGTGGATTTCATTATAATACTGAATATCCCTTCTTTTTTTCTGGCATTTTTTATAGGTTCTATCGCACGTTTATCTCCCAGCCTGCCGAGAGCTTCTACTGTTCTTATTCTAACAGTAGGATCCTTATCTTCTAATTCTTTTATAAGATCGGGAACTATTTCTCTGTCACCAAGAATTCCCAGTGTTTCTATGGCAGCGAGCTTCACTGATAGTTCTGATTTTAATTCTTCTGTTACTGGTTTTACGGCTTTTTTGTCTCCAGAAATGGCAAGTGTTTCTATTATTTTAATTTTAATATCAGGTATTTCTGTTTTAAGAAAATTTATAAGAATATCTACACTGTTACTTTTATTCAGTTTTCCGATACTTTCTATTATTCTCCATCTTATATCTTCTTTATCTCCATTTTTTAATTTTGCTATAAGGGCTTCTGAAGCGTCTTCGCTGTCTGTTTCTCCAAGTTTTATGACTGCTTTTAATCTTACAAGGCTGCTGGTATTATTCAGATCTTTTATATATTTATTTATATGTTCATCCAGAGATTTTTTCTCATGATGAACCTGTTTTTCTGGAATTTTATCTAAAATTTCCTCATCTTTAACCTGTTTTTCTGGAATTTTATCTAAAATTTCCTCATCTTGAACCTGTTTTTCTGGAATTTTATCTAAAATTTCCTCATCATCTTGAACCTGTTTTTCTGGAATTTTATCTAAAATTTCCTCATCTTGAACCTGTTTTTCT
>DAIOEN010000138.1:4258-18920 GCA_036746235.1 Vulcanimicrobiota bacterium
CTGTTTTTCTGGAATTTTATCTAAAATTTCCTCATCTTGAACCTGTTTTTCTGGAGGTTCTTCCTTTACAAGCTGTTTCGCGGAAATTTCCTGGTGTGAAGTCTGTTTTTCAGCCACATCTATTACAATGTGTTCATTTATTTTATATCCACAGTATACGCAGAACTTTTTCTCCGGTATTAGCTTTTTTCTGCATATCGAGCAGAACTGTTCACCAGGTAATTTTATTTCTTTTTCCTTTATTGTTTCGCCGTATTCTGTAACTGGTTTTGTTTCTATTATTTCTTCTTTAGCTTTTGCTTCCCCCCTTTGTTCTTCTATGTCAGATAAGGATTCTTCTATTTTTACTTCAAAGATTTTTTTATCTGCCAGGGGAATCTTTACGAAAGGATATTTTTCTTCCAGTTTTTTCTTAGTTGCTCCGAAAGGTGTTGACTTCCAGTAACTCTCTTTTTCTTTTTTTTCAGATCTCAGTTCTTTTTCTTCTTTTATTATATTATTTTCACCTGTTGTTTCTATCTGTCTTGCCGGTGGTGTGATTGTTTTATCTTCTTCAAGTTCATCTATAATATAATCTATTAAGCCAAATAGTTCATCAAGAGAATCTTCTTTTTTCTCCCCTTCCTCCTCTTCATTTTCTTCTTCATTTAAATCACTTATAAAATTATCAATGGCATTTACTATAGTTTCAAATGATTTTATGTTACCGTTTTTTGCAAGGTCTGTACCTTCTTCTTTCTCATTTAATGGAATTGCCTTTATATTCTGTGTTGAAAGTAATTCTATTACCTGTTCTATGGGAAGATTTTCTGTGTCATATTTTTTCCGGGAATAAAGATCTATCACTTCTTTGAAAGGTGATTTTTTTATTTCTTTATTTTTATCGAGATTTATAAGTTTTTCACCTGATAACATTTTATCTTTAATATTTTTTTCCTTAAACTTTTCTTCTTCATGTCCTGTTTTTTCTTCCATAGGAGAGCCCAGATTTTTTGTCTTGCTTTTTGACAGAAGTTCCATTATTTCTTTTTTCTGTGATAACAATTTATTTTTAATTCTTTTTTTCTGCTTCTTTTTCTGGGGAAGAACCGGAAGTTCTATTGTATCCTCTTTATTTAATGAAGAAGCTTCCTCTAAAGGAGACTTTGTATCTGTAAGTTCCTCAAATTTATTCAGAACAGATTTTGCCGTTACTTTTACCAGAGAATCTTCATCTTCTAAAAGTTTTTTCAGGTGAATTATTGCTCTTCTGTCTTCAATATTTCCAAGAGCTTTTGCAGATGCCCATCTTACATAGGCAGACTCATCGTTTAACAAATCAATCAGATATGGTACAGTTGTTCTGTCTTTAATTTTTCCGAAGGCTTCTGCAATAGCCCATCTGACATAAATATTTTCATCATTTATGATGTGTATCAGGTGAGGGACAGCTGCTTTACTTCCTATATTACCGAGAGCATCTGCAGAAAGTTTTCTTACATAAATACTTTTATCATTCAGAGCTTTAATCAGATGGCTGACAGCTTTATCGTTTTTTGTTATTCCAAGAGCTTCTGCAGCAAATTTTCTTATATGTGTATTATCGTTATTCAAAGCTTCTAATAGAGGAGTAATATCAGTTCCTTCAGGAAGATTTGATATTTTACTGAGTGATGATTTGACACTTTCCGTATCATTATATCTGGTATGTTCTATTAAGTATCTCAGGGATTGTTCATTCATAAAGAAACCCTTTAAAAATCAGAATACAGGAGATAGGAGAATTCTATAAAGCTCTTCAATTCTGACTCCTGTATTCTGATTTCTGTTATATATTGGCTTCCAGTTTTTTTATTGCATTATCCATTTCTTTTTTCATTGTAAATTGAAAAATACCGGCTTTTTTTCTTTGTTCTCTGATGGGTTCTATTGCTTTAGGATCTCCCAGTATGACCAGAGCTTTAACTACTTTTAATTTTACTGCATTATTCTTATCTCTCAGTCCTTTACTCATAAGGGTGTCTACTGCCCGTAAATCTCCAATGGTACCAAGAGATTCTACTGCATATTCTCTGACAAAATCTTTCGGATCATTTAATAATCTCTTGATTTCTTCAACAGCACTTTCATCTCTGAGTTTACCGAGTGCAGCAGCAGCCCTCCATCTTACATGAGGATCAGCATCTTTAAGAGCTTTAATAAGAGGTTTTACTGCAGCTCTATTACTGGATTTACCCAGCTCTTCTGCAGCGTCCTGTCGTTTTTTCTTATCTGCATCTCTGAGTTGTTTTATAAGATCTTTTATAAGTTTTACATCATCTATAAGTTCAGGCGGCGGTGTATATAAAGGCCTTTTAAAGGTTGGCTTCAGTAATTCTTCTCTGGAAATTTCGTAATCATCACTTCCCTCGCGGGGCATATCATCTGAAGGTGTCGGTATTTCATCAGCTTCTTCATCAAGTAATGCTGCAGCAATATCAGATTTCATTTCACGTTCTGGTGGTATGTCACCATAGCCTTCATCAAGTTGTTCCGTAGTTGCACTTTCCAGAGGAGGATAAGAGTCCTGTCGTTCTTTTTCTTGATATGTTTCTTCTTTACCCCATTGTTCTGTCACTTCATAACCGTTACCGGTATCTCCTGTGAAATCCGTTTCTGTTACAGATTTTTCTACTGTTTCCGGTTCATATTCCTGAGTCTGTGTTATATCGCCATAAGGAGTCGGTTTCTCAAAATTTTCTTCTCTTTCTTCAAATCTTTCTTCAACTTTTTCTTCAAATCTTTCTTCATAAGAAGAAGGCAATTGCTCTGTAATCTTTGAAACGACTTCTTCTTCCTTTGTCTGAAACTGTACCGGCGGTTCCGGTGTTTCATAAATCTGTTCCGTAACCTTCGAAGCAGGAGGGCCGAACAATTCGTCTTCCAGAGAAGGCAGAGCTGATGGCGGTGCACTACCACCTCCTTCCTGGAGATTTTTTATTGCTGTCTGAGCGTACATACTTACAAAGAAATCAGGGTCATTTAATGCTTCTTTTAGATAGGGAAGACCTCTCTGATCACCGAGTTTTCCTATCGCCACTGCACTGCTTGCTCTTACAGAGGAATCTTCATCTTTGAGTGCTTCTATAAGACCGTCTACAGCACGTTTATCACCAAAATTCCCAAGAGTTTCTACTACCGTTTTTCTTATACTTGAGCTCTCATCTTTTAGTAGAGCGAGTAAAGATGGTACTACTGCAGGAGTTCTCAATTTCTCAAGAGCCATAATGGCATTACCTCTTACAGAGGCTTCCACATCATACAGAGCTTTTATAAGTGCATCGGTAGATCTCGGATCTCCTATTATTCCCAGTGTTTCAGCAGCTTTTCTTCTTACTTCAGGGTCTTCGTCCTGAAGAACTGTTACAAGAGGATCAACTGCTCTTCTATCCCTTATTTTGCCAAGGGCTTCCTCTATAAGTATTTTTAATGGTATTTCTTTTTCGCAGAAGAGTGCCTCTACAAGGGAATCTACTGCTCTGGCATCAGCAAGTTCTCCCAGTGAAACTATTGCAGTTTTTCTTACTGATTGATCGTCATCCTGAAGAGCACCCATGAGAATATTAAATATTTTTTCAATATCGTCAAAGTCTTCTTCTCTTATTTCTTCTTCTCCCTCAACATATTGATCTTCCTGAGGTGTCTCTACTTCTTCTTCATAAGGTTTCCCGTAAAGATCGTCTTCCAGTGAAGGAGGCGCTTTGGTGTCACCTGGTGCAGGTTTGCCGGAAGGCAATGAACCTGACGGTGTTTTCTCTTCCGGTGTGTCTGATTTATCTTTTAATCTTTTCAGCGCTGCCTGAAACGCATTACTTCTGAGTATGCTTTTTGTCTTTTTTACCTGTGTTTCTTCCGGTGTTGCAGGCGATGTTTCAGGTGTTTTACTCCTTTTTTCACGCATTTTCATTAATGCCTGTCTTGCTATTTCAGCAGAAGTAAGAGGTTTTGTTACAGCAGTTCTATCTGCCATAGATAATTCTCCTCCTGTATCTTCTTCCTGAGTGTATTCTGCACTTTCCTGGATTTCCTGTTGATTATCCTCTTCGGCAGATGGGAGACTGGGACTCTGGGGCTCCGATAGTTTTGGTTTACCCATAATTTTTCCTCTGCCACTCCCATCTCCATCACCGGATTTTGCAAATAACCTGGGTTTTGCTCCGCCACCTTTGGGAGTAAGTGGTACTGTCGGATTTTGCCTTGCCCCTGACTGTTCTTCTATTATCTGTTCTTCTTCTGCACCCTGCTCCTGCCTTCTGGATTCAAGCAGTTTTTTCTTTGGTTTAAGCTCTATTACCTGACTCGGCACTTCCTGTGGTTGAGATGTTTTTGGTATTAACTGTTGTTTCCCTTTACTCAGAGGTATAAGTTTTTCCGTAGGAGGAGCTTTCAGAGAAGATCCAGAGGGAGGAGCCTTTGTATCTTCCAGAGCAGATAGTTTACTTATTGAACCTTTTGCAGAAATCCTTACCATTGCATCATCATCTTTAAGAGCATCTTTCAGCGGCTCTATAGCTTTTTTATCCCTGAGTTCTCCAAGAGCTTTTACCGATGCCCATCTTACATAGGATTCTTTATCCTTCAACATTACTATAAGAGGGTCAACGGCTCTTCCATCATTTAATTTTCCCAGAGCATCCACTGCCGCCCATCTGACATAGAGATTTTGATCTGACAGTGCATTTATTAAAGGCTCTACAGCCGATATATCTTCCAGTTTCCCGAGAGACTCGGCTACGGCTTTCCTGACATAAATATTTTCGTCATTAAGCGTATTTATGAGTGGTTCCACTGAACAGGGGTCCCCTAATTTTCCCAGAGCTTCAGCCGCAAATTTACGTACAGACATACTTTCATCAGATAATGCATTTATAAGAGGTTTTACAGATCTCTGATCTATAAGCTTGCCCAGCCCTTCTGCTGCAAATTTTCTAACTAAAGAATTATCTGAACCGAGAGCTTCTATAAAAGGGTCGGCTTCTGTCTTACTATCTAATTTGTCCAGGAATTCTGCCGCTCCCTTACTGGCTGCCGGCCCCTGACTTTTTAATTCCTCTATAATCCTGTATATTTCAGCACTCTCCGCCATTTTCAGGCACCTCCATAATTACTCTACTTCTTGCTTACTGCCTCTGAGATATTTTTTATTGTTTAATTATAAAATTAATGTTTCCATATGTCAATTAATTTATATGAGAATAATGAAGTTTGCAACTTCACCGGATACTGATTCTCATATCTGATTGTGATCGCTCCGGTCATATCTGTTAATGTATTTAAGTGAATTTTTGAATTGCACTTTCTATGAGATTTAATACATAATTATTCTTAAATTTTACAGCCATTTTATAGGCTTTATCAAGTTCTTTCGTATATTCTTTTATTTTTTTCTGGCCTGCCAGAGTAAGAGCTATATTATACCTTATACCGGCATTATCCGGTGCCAGTTTAGAACCCATATTGTAATAATAATATGCTGTGTCAAATTTTTTCTCTTCGTAATACAGATTGGCAAGTTCACAGTATATGTCGGCATCATAAGGATTAATATCCATAGCTTTTTTCAGACACTGAACTGCTTCTGCCATTTTATCTGTCTCAATATATATTTTTGCCAGATTAAAATAACTGAAATAATTATAGGGATCAAGTTCCAGAACCTTTTTATATATTTCGCCGGCTTTTTTTGTTTCTCCCTGTTTTTGATATGTAAAAGCCAGATTATAATTCAGAACAGGATTGTCCGGTTCTATCAGAAGAGCTTCCTGAAAACAATCCATTGCTTCGTAAAGTCTGTTTTCTTCCGATAATATAGAACCCATATCAGATAATATATATATATTCCCTGGTTCCAGTTCCCTCGCTTTATTTAAATATTCAATGGCTTCCTGAAATTTATGTTTTTCATATAAAACCAGTGCTATATTTTGATGAATATTAACATTATTTTCATCAAGTTTCAATGCTTTTTTATAATTTTCCAGGGCATCTTCTTTATTCCCTGTTAAAGCCATTAAATTTGCCATATTATTATAAGCTTCTGCGAAATTTGAGTCAATATTAAGAACTTTTTTATATTCTTCTATGGCTAATCTGTACTGGCCTCTATGAGTCAATTTTATACCGAGATTATAGTGAAAATACTGCTCTAATATTTCTCCCTTCCCGGGCAAAATTCCCTCTTTAGAATTTTCTTCAGAGCTACCCTTCTTTCCTGCATCTTCTGTGAAATTTTCCATTTTCTCTTTTAATCCAGCTATTTCAGGGATTTTATATTTTTCTTTCGCCGGTAATGAAGGTAATTTATCTGTGTCAGAAGTGATCACTTTTTTTATCACAGGAAGTTTTTCCTTCACAGAATGTTCTTCTTTCAGATCAATTCTATTTCCCTTTATCACAGCAGGTTTTGCTTTTACAGAAGGCTCTTCTTTCAGATCAATTCTATTTCCCTTTATCACAGCAGGTTTTGCTTTTATCGAAGGTTCTTCTTTTACTTCAATTTTACTTTCCCCAGAAGGTTTTATCTTTACGGAAGGCTCTTCTTTTACTTCAATTTTATTTTCCACAGCAGGTTTTGCCTTCACAGAAGGTTCATTTACTGCCGGGCTGTACGTTTCATCTATGAAATCGGGCTTTTTATTTTCTTCCAGAATAACAATTTCTTTTGATGGTTGTTCCTCCAGTAATGCTTTCCTTGAGCCAGGTCTCAGTGCACCGGGAGAAGGAGAAATTTCACTCTGAAAAGCTTCTATAAGCATATTATGAATCGGGCTTTTTTCATTTTCACAGAGATTTTCGTCTTCATTATCCAGTATAGGTATTACTACCGGTCTGTGTTTGTGTTCTATTATTAAGGGTTCCTGTTTTTTGGGTGTTTTCTGAGGGTTCAGTATGTCATCCAGTGTTATGGGCTTTGGTTTGGATTGCTTCAAAATATTGAGCATATCATCTGTAGATAATTTTTTCTTCTTTTCATCCTGTTCCATAATTAAATTACATTTATTCCTCTGATATTTTTTATTCTGAGAATTAGTTTTCTGAGCTATAAATATTATACCAGAAAATTTACTTTAATCCAATATCTTTATATGAGAATCGTCACGCGTCACCCGTAACGCGTGACGGGAGGAACGGATTCTCATACTTCGTTGTGACGGAAACGGTCATAGCTGTTATTACCGTAACAGGTAAAATGGCTGCCAGAAGTGAATCTACCTGTTGTAAAAAAAACACTATCCAGGTTGACTGTATATTTTTTTAAGGTTAAAATATCATTAGCAGTATATAAAAAAATTATTATGTCAGGACTGATTGTATGGAACCTTTGAAACCTGTTGAAATTGGTATAAATAAATTGAATTTAAATAGATTTCCTGCAGCAAGGGAAGAGCTTAAGAATAGATTTAGAGAAAAGGAAAAAAAACCTGTTTCAGAAGAGAGGGGACAGCAGGAAGAACAGTCTGGAGAACAGTCTGGTGAACAATCGGATGAACTTTATAAATCTGAAGAAGATTCTTTTGTCTTTCATTCTAAATCTTCTCTTGTGTTTACCCCTTCAGAAGAAGAATTCCCGGAGATTTTTAAACCTCTTCTTAAGAAACCTTTAATATCGAAATATTTTGAATTTCAACCGGAGGCTATGAATGATTTTAACAATCTGTTTATTTTTAAATTAATGTGGTATCTCTGTGAGGAACTTCAGCTTAAAGAAAGTCATTCTATTTCTTCTATAATAAATTATTTTTATTATCTTGCTTTATGTCACGTTCTTCTATGTCATAATCTTTATGTTCCTTCGGTAAAACCATTGATAGTTTCTGAAAAATATTTCGCCAGATCTGTCGGTCTTTTAGAAGAAGGAATATATAAAATAAATTTAAAACCTTTAATGAAGCTCAATGGACGGACAGGTGAAAATTTTTGACCACTTAAATTTTATGCAAAACTCTATTAGAGCCTTATTTTATGCCAGGTTGCACAAAATATCTTTCAGTCTCATAATTTTTTACCGCTTGACTTTATTTTTGTACTGTGGTATTTTCTATAATCTAGGAGGAGATCTCCATAGACATATAGAATATCTCTTCATAACGGGGCGTAGCGCAGGTTGGTAGCGCGCATCCTTCGGGAGGATGAGGCCGGAGGTTCAAGTCCTCTCGCCCCGATTATTATTTCTGAAAAATTAATGGCCCTTTTCCAGGATAGTTGTTCTGTATTTTTTCGAAAAGGTGGAGGTTATATGTCTAATTTTCTTTTATCCTGGGGTAATAGAAGTGAACTTGTAAATGGTGTTCATCCTGTTTTTTTATATACTCAGGAAGAATGTTTTATTACCACTGCGGCTTTACTGTTTAAGGCGGGCTTTAACAGTCAGGAAAAGTGTTTTTTTCTGGGGGACAGCTCTTTTGTAAAGAAGATTAAAGAAAAACTTGACCTTCTAAAATTAGAAGAACCATCCGGAGATGAAGATTCTGCTGAAATAAAAGAAGAAAAAAAACAATCTTTCTCTGAAGAAATTTTCCCTCTTGATATTAAGGAACCACACCGGGTTATTCCGGCTTTTCACGATGTTATTCAAAAGCTCGATGGTGAATCTTGCAAAAAAGCCAGATTTATAGTCCAATCAGACCGGTTGTTTGATGGGGCTAACTCTATAGATAATATATTATTATATGAAAAAGAGATTTCTTCATTTCTGGATAAAAATGACTCCCTTGTAATAGATTGTTATAAATCCTCATCTTTATCAGGATCTGATTTGATTAAATTATTTACCTGTCATGACGGGATCCTTGTAGAAGGAGAGCCTTCTTTCAGCTATTTTACAAATTTCAAGGAACTTGCTTTGAAGGATATACTCACAGGACTTTATAATGAAAGATACCTCCTTGAAAGAATAAGTGAGGAAATATTCAGAGCTAAAAGATTCAGAAGTTCCTGTTCTCTTATGATGATGAAGGTTGAAAAATTGGATGAAGTAAAAAATAACCATGGCCAGAATAAATTTGAACAGATATGTATAGAATTTTCTTCTCTCCTTCGTAGCAGTTTAAGAAGAGTAGATTTAATAGCTACCGCTAAGAAGGATTGCTTTGTAGTTTTAATGCCTGAAACCAGTAAAAAACGTGCAGTTATGATTGGCGAAAGGATACAGAAGGTTTTCGAACAGAAATTGCTGGCTAATGAAGCATATTCTGATATAAATATGTTTTTGAAAACCGGTATTTCTAACTTCCCTCTTGATACAAGAGATGCTGAAGAATTAACTGTCCTGGCAGAGGAAGCTTTATCTGATGCTATGAAGGAAGCAGGACACAGAATATGCCTGGCTCATAGAGATAATGACTGGTTCCCTCCATTGGATTAGGTGCAGGGAGATTTCTCTATGTCGCTGAATGATAATGAGCTTGTAGACAGGTGCCTGAAAGGCGAGCAGATAGCGTGGAGTGAATTTTACTCACTTTATCATAATCGTATAAAACAGATCGTTTCCTGGAGGAAATGGAGTTTTACCGATGGTGTTATAGAAGAAATAGTACAGGATGTTTTTTTGGATTTAATAAAAGGGTTGAAAGCTTTTAAAGGCGAATCAACCCTTTTGACTTATATACAGAGAATTACAAAGAACAAATGCATATCGGCTTTGAGAAAGGAAACTACTGTAAAGAGAAAAGGTGATAAAGACAGTATTTCCTATGAAGATGTTGAATATAAATCCACTTCCGATTTGAATAAGCCATTGAGTCCCGCCAGTTTCGGTAAACCGGAAGAAACCTTTTTAAAACTGGAAGAATCAAGGGTTGTTCGAGCGTCTCTCGAACAACTTTCATCCAAATGCAGAGAAATTGTAATGATGAGATACTGTGATGAACTGTCCTATGAAGAAATAGGTGAACGATTGTCAATTCCCGGCGGTACTGTATGCTCCCGTTTAAAGAGGTGTCTCCTCAGATTGTCAGAGATTTACAGTGAAATGTCTTCAGGATTTAATGTTAAAAGATAAACTTTTTCCATGAAAATTATAAAAAAAAGAAAAAAACGGAAGTTTTTTTCTTTTTTATCGACTATTAGGGGTGAATAAGAAAAAAAATAGATAGTCAGGATATTTTGTGTAAACGTACTACGGAAAAAGGTTTTAACTGCCGGAAACACAAAATTTCTGGAACGTCAAAAATTTCAATCCTTTATAAGGGGTGATATTATGGCTGGCATATGTGAGGACGTATCTGAGAAAATGATGAAATATATAGATGGTCTTGCAGGTGAACAGGATAAAAAGGAAGTAGATGAACACCTGAAAGAATGTAAAGACTGTCAGGAAGAATTTCAACTGTTGCAAAAAGTTTCGATTAACATGAAAAGTCTTTCTCTTTTGAACAAAACCTGTCCGCCGTCAGAATTACTTGTAAGATTTTCCGAACAGGATGTAACCTTTAATGAAGGAAAAGAAGTGAGAGCCCATCTGGAAAAATGTTCTTCCTGTAGAGATGAAGTAACACTTTTATTTGAATTAAATCAGGAACTTTCCCTCGAACCTTTTGCAGAGATATACAAAAAAGAGACTATTCCTGCATGTCTCAAATCTCTTGTTGAAGAAACCTATCATCCTCCTCAGAAAATTGCCAGAACCTGGAAATTCGGAGATTTTCTGTCGTCTTTCTTCCCTAAAAAAAGGCTTGTCTCTGCTATGGCTACATGTTCTATAGCTATTTTTATGGCTTTAAACGGTGTTTTTCAGATTGAACCGACTTTTTTCTCTCCCGGCAGGCACGATATGAGCGTTAAACAGTCTCCGTCTTCTGTTACTCAAAGTGCCGTCGTAAGCAGTGAAAAAAGTAATTTGGAATTTGCAAAAAAGGAAAGTGATTCTCTATTTGCCGATGAAAGTATATCCGGAGGCAATGTGTCAGGAGAGTCTAAAACTTTCCGTTCAAATGAACTTTACGCCCAGAGAGCTCCCGGCCTGTCTCCTTTAGAATATAATATTGCTCAGATGGACGGTGTGAGACATGCCTCTGTAATATCTAATAATAAAGAGATTTCTGTTCAGGTTGATTTAGAGCCATCTTATTCCATTACATCCACACAGATTTGCAGTATAATGGCACTTGTGGCAAAAGACATGCATGTTTCGGAGGAACATATAGTCATTTATGATAACAGAGGTCTTGTACTGTCCGATAGTATAAAAGAACAGCAGAGGCATGATTATGCAAATTTGACTGAACAGCAGAGGCTTGAACAGCATAATTTTGAAGAAGTCCTTACAAAGAATGCTCAGAATGTTCTGGATAAGGAACTCGGGCCGGGGAAAGCAGTTGTTTTTGTAAGCAGTAATATAAATTTTACAGTTAATGAGCCTCTATCTATTCCGGGAAGAACAGTTGTAGTTAATTCTGGGGATAAGGGGTATTCTATGGCTCCTGCTGTAGAGGGAGAGAAGGCTAATATTGCAGCTAATACTATAGCTTCCGATAAAAAAGACAGAGACTATTTTTCTAAAAGTAAAGAGTTGAGTAACAGGAAGGATTTGAATGTAACAGTTTATCCTCCCGGAACTATTAATAAACTCGATGTTCAGGTAACACTTAATAATACAGAATATAATCAGGAAACTGTAAAAAACATTGTTTCAAACACTGTCGGCCTGGAGCAGGAAAGGGATAAAATAACTATAGTCAACAGGAATTTTAAAAATGTGGCAGAAGCAGGAGTTTCCAATATAAGTCCCCCTCATGCAACTTCTGTTATAAATGTTCCTGCTGAAGGTTCTGTACCTGCGGGAGAACATTCTCAAACAAAAATTTTCGGCATTATTTCTTTAATACTGGCTGCTATATTTCTGGTTCTATCTGTAAGGATTATAATAGGTACCAGATAAGATTACAGATTAATCGGATTATATAGATTACACTAAATCTGTGTAATCAGTGTAATCCCTTTAATCTGTGATTTATTTCTTCTGACAGTTCTGCAAGTTTTTTCTGTTGTAAAGGCCCTGCAGAAGCCAGGGCAGAAATTGTGTATTCCAGTGCCAGGGTCAGCTGAGCATGTGATTTGTTTTTATATTTAGGGCTTTTACCGTAAGCCAGACCCAGATAATAATTTGCCTGTGGATAAGAAGGGGACTGATTTACAACATATTCTTCAATTTTAATCGCTTCTTCCCAGTTACCCATCTTGTAATAACAGTAACCCAGGAGAGAAAGTATTTCTATATTATTTTCGTCCAGTTTTTGTCCTTCATCCAGTTCTTTAAAAGCTGCAGGATAATCTTTTATCTCCATATATAATCTTCCCAGAGAGAGCCTTGTTCTTGCAGACTTTTTGTCAAGGCTCAGAGATCTTTTCAGAAAATCCTTTGCCATTTCATAATCCTTATTTTCCAGATAAATTTCACCTTTTCTTCTTATCAACTCCGATGATTGACTGTTTATTTTTAACCCCCTGTCATAGGCTCCAAGAGCCTCTTTAAAGAGCATCTGCTGTTTATATGTATCTCCGAGATTTATATAATAATCTACGTCCTTCGGATTTATTTTGATTGCCTTTTCGTAATAATCTATCGAACTGGTATTGTCTTTCTTCTGATAATATAGATCTCCGAGAATTTTATAGAAAGAAGCATTGTTGGGATCCACTTTCAGAGCTCTCTCACATATTCTTATGGCATCTTCCATATATCCTTTGTCTCTGTATATATTTATAAGAAGTCTGTAACTTTCAAAATATGAAGGATTTATAGATATGGATTGTTTGAGAGGGGCAATGGATTTTTCTTCTTCTCCATATTTTATATATGCTCTGGCAAGCTCCAGAAAAGCCTGGGGATTACGGGGATTGTTTTCTGTGGCTTTTACATATTCCTCCAGGGATTTATCTGTCATGTTAAGGCCTTCATAACATTTTATAAGGTTTTCTCTTGCCTGTACCATGTTCTGATTCAGTGAGAGTGATTTCCTGTAATATTCTATTGCCTTCTGTTTATCACCGCGGTAATCATAAATAGAGCCGAGATTGAAATAGAGAGTAGGACTCATTGGATTAAGCTGGCTTGCTCTTTCATACTGTGTAAGTGCTCCCTGAAGATCTCCTCCCTTGAAGAGACTCCAGGCATATTCTTCTACTGCTTTCCAGTTCTGAGGCTCCAGGTCAAGAACTATTTTGTAAGTTTCCTGAGATCTTTTAATCTGGTTTGTACTCATATAGATACGGGCAAGCTCAAGATATGGCTTCGGACTTCTCGGCTCTATCTCTATAGCTCTTTTATATTCTCTTTCTGCCCAGTCCGGTTTCCCCTGAAGTTTATATAATTCCCCTATTGATATATATACATCCAGAGTATTCGGTTTTATCATTATAGCCTGTCTGTAGTTATTTTCTGCCAGGGTATATTCTTTTTTTGCCGCATAAACCTTTCCCAGGTAGTAATAGGCTTCGAAATTTTGCGGAGCTGCCTGCACTATTTCTTTGTATATCTTCTCTGCTTCGTCAAGTTTTCCCATCATCTGATAAGCATAACCAAGGTAAAGTTTTGTTTCTATGTTGTTTCTATCCAGTTTCAGAGCCTCTGATAATTCTTCTGCTGCTCCTGACCAGTTTTGCTCTTTTATATATTCTTTACCTGCTGTCATATGATCTGAAAGTTCATTTGAATAAGCCAATCCGGTAAATATTATAATCATACATAGTACCGTATATATTATCTTTAACATAATTATTATTCCTTTCATACTGCTTTTTTATCCCATGTGACGGGAAGATATTATATCATAATTTATGTTGTATTTCATAATTTATTAGAATTTAATTGTGACGTGTTACGCGTCACGAGAGCATGTATGTTTATTTATGCTTACCTCAATAATTATAGATTGTTAGGGACTGTAAGATATTATAACGGCTATTATCCTCGCGTGACGGGTTACGTGTTACGCGTCACGATATAAATAGATTTTTACTATAAAGGTCTTAACTTTGATTGTAATTCATGTTAAAATATAAATATAAAAGGTAATCTCTTTTATTAATGGAGGTTGAGATGAAATAGATAAATCTATAAATGATTTAAAAGTAGCTTTGAAATTTAAACCCAGTGCTTTTGAAGGGAAAATTCGTTACGAAACTACAGGCAAGATTACTCGTAAAGTTAATTTCCCTGTTCCTCAAACAGCTGATTCTACCTTTGTTGCCATAATTGCAGTAGAACTTTTGAATGTACTCGATGAAGGGGTAATGGAATTAAGTTTTTTAAATGAAAAAGGTACCTATATAGTCGGTGGAAATATTAAGGAAGTTCCCTTTAACGGCTCCGGCGGTAAGGTAAGCCTCTGTCAGGACGGAGAAATAACCTTTCTGGAAGGAGAACCTGCAAAAACCGGTATAAAAGGTGCATTGATTTTTCCTCAACGCTTTCTATCAATAGGTGATTCATGGGAAAATTCTATGACTATGGAATTGCCATATTTTGCAACCCCACTTGATTTTATAGTTCGTTCTACTCTTGAAAAATTTGAACTCTATGGAGAAGAAAAGATCTGTGCAGTTATAAACAATATTCTCTATCCGCTTGAAGAGACAAAAGCAGGGAAATTTCAGGGTAAGGAAATAATTTATTTTGATTATGAACTTGGAAGAATGATAAAAT
>DAIOEN010000139.1:0-15783 GCA_036746235.1 Vulcanimicrobiota bacterium
TATTTTTCTTCGTAAGAGCCTGTCAGGCAGAAGCTGATAAAATGGTTACTAATTTCTCTGGTGCGGTATTTAGTAATGCACCAGATATTTTGCATGTATCATCTCCTCCCGTCACGCGTTACGCGTTACGCGTCACGAAATTAGCCCTTCACCATAGAATAAATCTCTTTTGCAATCATGTCACCTGCATCAGGAGAACCGAGTGTTTTTATGGCTTTACTTAATTCTTCTTTCATATGTTTTATTTTTTCAGAGTCAGAAAGAATTTCCAGTGATTTTTCTGCTATAGCCCGGGGAGAGAGATTATTCTGTATAAATTCCGGAACTATTTCCTTACGGGCTATAAGATTTGGCAATCCTGCATAAGGAGGTAAATGCAGGGTTCTTAAAGCTATAAACCAGGATAGACGAGAAATTTTATATCCGATAACCATAGGAACATTAAAATAAGCTGCTTCAAGGGTAACTGTCCCAGATGTAGCAATAATGAAATGTGATATATTCATAAGATCATAGGAGTAACCTGTAATAATTTTTGCATCGAAATTATATTTTTCCAGATAATATTTTATTTTCTCTTTCATATATTCAGAAACACATGATACGGCAAACTGCAATTCAGGCAATTCTTTCTTTATAATCCCTGCTCCTTCTATGAAAACAGGTAACATACGGGTGATTTCATGATTTCTGCTTCCCGGAAAAATACTTATACATAATTTATCAGGAGAAAGATCAAAAAATTTAAGAGCTTCTTCTCTATTCATAGATGGTCTGAGTTTTCCCATGACAGGATGGCCGTAAAAAATTGCTTCTTTTCCTGCCTTTTTATAAGTGTCAACTGTATAAGAAAATGTAGCTATAACCCTGTTAACAGTAGAAGAAACTTCTATGGCTCTATCGGTTTTATCTGTCCATGCAGAAGGAGGGAAATAGTAAACAGAAGGAATATTATGTTTTTTTGCAAATCTGGCAAGGCGCATATTAAAACTCGGAAAATCTATTAATACGATCAAATCTATTTTATGTTTTAAAATGTACCTCTTCAATCTATCAAAAACCCATAGCAATCCGGGAATTTTAACAGAAGATTCAAGTAAACCTACGGCACTCCACTGAGAACTATCATAGAGTATTTCTACGCCTGCCTCCCTCATAAGATAACTGCCAATACCTGCAATCAACAGAGTATGGTCAATTTTTCTTAAATCCCGTGCCAGGGCGGCACCGTAAAAATCTCCTGAATGTTCACCGGATATAATTAAGATCTTTTTAGACATAAAAAATTTCAATGCTATCAGCCCTCAGTCTGATACTGCATAAAAGCTGAACGCTGATAGCTAAAATATCACATATCATCCGGGTCATCATCGGAAAAATTCTTATTATCTTTTCTTGTTCTTGTCAGTATTCCCTGTCTGGAAGGATTCTCAATAAATTTTAATAACTCTTCTATTTCTTCTGACTTCTTTATATCTGATTTGATCTTCTCTATTGCCTGAGATAGATTTAAATTTGAATGAAATAAGAGATTATTCGCAAGTTTCAAATCTTTTCTTATTTCTGAAGATATCTTCTGACGGCGCAAACCATGAACATTTATACTGTAAACACTGGCAGGCTGCCCGTCTGCCATCATAAACGGAACTACATCCTGAACCAGTTTGGTATATCCACCTACCATTGCCATTTTTCCGATACGAACAAACTGATGTACTCCTACAAAACCTCCAAGAACAGCTTTATGTCCTACCTTTACATGTCCGGAAAGTCCGACTGAATTTGCAATAACAACGTCATCTCCGACAACACAATCATGGGCTACATGAACATAAGCCATAAGAAAAGCTCCACTGCCTATAACAGTACTGTTTTCAGGTGTCGTAGGACGATTAACAGTGACATATTCGCGAAGTACAGTGTTATTGCCTATAACTACAAAACTCCTGTCACCTTTATATTTCAAATCCTGAGGGGCAGAACCAATGACAGCACCTGAATAAATTCTGCATTCACTGCCTATTTCAGTCCATCCTTTAATATGAACAAAAGGACCAATAACAGTATTATTTCCAATTTTAACATTATCACCGATAATACTATAAGGTCCAATTTCCACACCGGACCCGATAATTGCTTTTGGTGAAACTATTGCTCTTTCATCTATTTTCATAACAATTACAACTGCGGAAGCTCTATCTAACTGTTTATAAAAACAGCACTCTACTGATAGAATATCCCTATCTCACAGCCTCCTTTATAAATTATTTAGATAAACCGCCTCTACTTAATTTTCATCTAAAGCTTTATTTTACGCCATTAAAAATGAAAATTCCTATACCATTAAAATAATTAATGACAGTCTTTATGTAAATCCAGAAAACTCTTATCCAACCTTAAATTGGTCATTTCCATATTTTCCAGTATTTTATGAGCAAGAGTAAGGGCATTACCTGCTTCTTCACCGGAAACTATAGGTTTTTTACCTTCAGTAATACACTGTATGAAATGATTCAATTCAAGTCTTAAAGGCTCTTCTTTACTGATAAAAGGTTTTTCAAGGAGAAATTTCCTCTGATATCTTGTACTGTTTTTATCAAAAACATATTTTGAAGATAACTGACGACGAAAGGTTATATTTTGATCTATATAATCTACGGAAACAAAGGCATCTTCCAGAGTAACTTCAAGTTTCCTTACCCTTTCTGCCGTAACTCTGCTTGAAGCCAGAGTAGCGAGACAACCGTTTTCAAAAACCAGTTGAGCTACAGCTATATCTTCAAAATCAGAATAAACTGAAGACCCCATAGCATTAACTTTCTTTACAGATGATTTTACAAGACTCAGTATAATATCAATATCGTGAATCATAAGTTCAAGAACAACACCAATATCCAGATTTCTGGCACTGGCAGGACCAAGACGATTGGCTTCTACAAAAATAGGCTTTTCTACGAGATTGAATAATTCCTGAACTGCAGGATTAAACCGCTCTGTATGACCTACCTGTAGTATAAGACCTTTCTCCTTTGCTATTTTATTCAAAGCATCTATTTCTTCTATAGTTTTTGTTACAGGTTTCTCAACAAGAACATGAATACCATGTTCCAGAAAGCCTCTGGATATATCATAATGATAACTTGTAGGAACTACAATACTTACAGCATCAACCTTACCAAAAAATTCCTTATAGTCCGGATAATGATTTACTCCAAATCTCTGAGAAACTTCATTCAGGGTACGTTCATCGGTATCAGCCAGCCCTATAAGTTCAACTTCAGGCATTTCATTATAAACCCTGGCATGATGTTGTCCCATATTACCCACTCCGATGACCCCAACTCTCATTTTTTTCAACCTAAAATCCCCTTTCATTAAACTATCCTGCAAATTTAAGCCCCGGAAGATAATCCAAACGTGATTTCTCCTTCGGCAACTATATTACCTTCTACTTTAGCATATCCCTTAATTTTACCAAAACCTCTTCTGACCTTCAACAGCTCTACTTCCATAACCAGCTGGTCACCGGGAACTACGGGCTTTCTGAATTTAAAATCATTCAGTCCCATTAAAAGAGGTATTTTACCACTGACCTGATCATTTTCCGTATACATCATAATACAGCCAACCTGTGCAAGTGCTTCGGCAATTAAAACTCCCGGCATTATGGGTTGTTCCGGGAAATGACCTGTAAAAAACAACTCGTTTGCACTTACATTCTTGATTGCTACTATCCTTTTCTGAGGTTCTACCTCCAGAACTCTGTCAACAAGCAAAAAAGGATAACGATGTGGTAAAATAGTTTTTATCTTATTAATATCCATCATACGCAAAACTCCCTGCTAATAAAAAAACAGTTTACTTATAATATAAAACTGATTTATTTTTATTTTATTAATATCCATCATAATTTAAATACAATCAACATATCTGACATGGCTATTATTATGTTTTAAAGCCATAGATTTAATAGCTTTCACCAGTTCTACATTCAGTTTATGACTGCTTTTAACAGCTATAATATGGCTTTTCAAATATGAGCCAAGCAGACTGACATCTCCTACAAGATCTAATATTTTATGTCTTACCGGTTCGTTCTGATAACGTAAAGGCGAAGAATAACCGTCTTTTTTTATCACAAGGGCATTATCCAGGGTACCGCCGAGAGCAAGATTATTATCCAGAAGATATTGTATTTCTTCTATAAACCCGTATGTCCTGGATTGACTTATACAGTTAATATATGTTCTAGGTTCAATCAATATTTCCTCCATCTGAGTTTTTAATATCGGATGGTTATAATCAACTATACAGGTAATTTTAAATTCATCCCATGGCAGTGCTATTATATGACTGTCCCTGTCTGAAACCCAGAGAGGTTCGGGAGGAATAATAAAACTCCTCTCTCCTTCCGGCTGTTCTCTAAATCCGGATGCATTAATAACATCGGTAAAAGGATGAGAACTTCCGTCCATGATAGGAACTTCACTGCCATATATTTCAATAAAAGCATTATCCACACGGAGACCGTAAAGGCAGGAAAGAATATGTTCTACTGTTCTGACTTCAACACCTTCAAAAGACAGGGTAGTGCCTCTGATGGTACTGGAAACATTATCTACCAGAGCCTTTATGTAATGTAAAGAAGACAAATCTTTTCTGATAAAAACAATACCTGTATTAACAGGAGCAGGCTTTACACATATAGAAACAGATTCTCCCGAATGTATACCTGTTCCGGAAAAAGTATGTTCTCTTAAAAGTGTCCTTTGATATTCCATATAAATATCCCCTAATTAGACTTGAATAAAATTTTCACAGGATAACATGAACCACTCTGAGGAGTGGTAAATATTTTCATAGCTCTTCTTTCTTTAGGAGAAAGACGGATTTCTGTTACAGGAGATGTTTTACCGGGACGGAGCAGTTGTGTTTCATATAAATTATTATCTATAATAAATACACCTCTTGCAATACCGTTTACCGGTGAAAAACAGACTCTGAGTGTTTTTTCTTCACCTGACGGGTTATTTAATATGATATTGAATTTGTATATAACCCCGTAATTTCCCTGATTGGGAGCTCCTGTCTCTATATCGGAAAGCCATGGACTTACACCGACAGGGATTACAAGGTCATCAGAACCGACATTATAGGTAAAAGAAGATGAAAGATTCGGTTCTGCAAATACTCCCTTCGGATGTATTCTGAATGGATCAAAATCATCAGGGAGAACTTCGTCTTTATCAAAAGCAATGTCGGGTTGACCTGCCTGAACTTTTACAGAAAGAGGGATGTTATTTAACAGGTGTATCTCAACAAGACCTGATACTACATCTCCAGGTTTCATAAAAGCCCTGCATATAATAAATTCACCTTTAGGAGGTATTGTAATTATTTGACCTGCATCATAAGTGTAATCCTGTAAAAATCTTACAGTAGATCTATGACCTACAAAAAAAACGTCCTGATCCGGTCCTGATGTACCGCTTAAGAGTTTCATCTCTACAGTTTTAGTAGAAGAATTGGTGAGTTTTATAAGAAATTCTCTATCTATACTGGTAGGAGAATTTTGATGGTAATATAATAATCGTACAGGTTTTTCCGGTTCTATCTTCTCCTGAAACAGTATACCGTCATCCTCTATTTTTTCAGGACGATTGCTTATCATTAGAAGAGATGCTTCCGTCGTAGGAATTATCTTATTTACCACATGGACTTTAACGCTTTCCCTTACAGGGTAATATAAAGGATTTTCTATTTTAACAGGGAGTTCGAAACTTTTACTTTCACCTCTTGACAAAAATGAAGGACATTCAAAAGGTACATATTCATCAAATAAAAGATAGGAACCAGCTTTAAGGCTGGTCTTTGAAAGAACGGTTCTGATGGCAGAGTCCTTCAGAAAATCTCTTGTAGCAGGATTTCCTGTAACAGTAATTGAAACCTGTTCGGGAAGAAGACCTGCAGGTTCCCTTATAGCTACATAAATAGCACTCCTTACTTTCTGTCTCGTTAAAACAAAACTACCCTGTCCGTATTTTAAACCCTTTAATACTATACTGTTCGCAATTTCATCTGTTTTTACATCGAGTAAATCAGGTGACATGTTTTCCACCGACACAGGACCTCTTGTAGATCCTGTAATTGGAAAAATTACAGGATTATTAAGAGGTATGCTTACTTCCGTATTTCCACTTAAAGCAAGAAACGATTTTACAGAGTCATCCTGTTCCTGTCCATAATTAACTCCGTATGAAATAATAAAAATACATAATATAAATAATATCTTTTTCAACATTAACAATCCTTTACCTGGAGAGGAGAGACGTGTCTTCTTAATTCAAGCAGTTCTTCTCTCATAGTTTTAATATCAGAACATAGATGTTCAATTTTTTTCATATAAGCTACAGAGCGGAAAAATTCTCTGTAATCCAGAGCAGGATAGCCTGCGACCCTGCAATCGGACGAGATATCACTTATTATTCCCGATTTGGCAGATAATATGGCATTTTTACCTATAGTTATTCTGTCTGCTATACCTACCTGTCCTCCTATAATGGCATTATCTTCTACCTTAACACTGCCTGAAAGACCGGAAAGACCAGCTATAACAACATTTTCTCCTATAGAAACATTATGAGCCACCTGAACAAGATTATCAATTTTACTCCCTTTACCAATAGTGGTCACTCCTGTTGTGGCTCTGTCTATACAGGTATTGGCACCTATTTCCACATCATCTTCTATCAATACGGAACCTATCTGAGGTATTTTATAATAGGTTTTGCCGTCTCTTTCAAATCCAAAACCGTCACTTCCTATTACTGCACCTGCATGTATAATAACATTATTACCTGCTGTAACCCTGTCCAGGATTACAACATTCGGGTATATAATACAAAAATCTCCTATATTTACATGGTTTCCTATATGAACTCCGGGATAAATAACAGTTGAATTACCTATTTTCACACCATCGCCTATAAAAACATTGGGATAAATTATTACATTATCGGAAATATATACACTGTCACCTCTTATACAGGTATGATGAATCCCACTGTAAGAATGGCTTTTTTCTTTAAATAGCTCTAAAACCTTTGCAAAAGCAAATCTCGGATTGGAAACCACTATGAGCGGTTTTTCCGTAATCACACCATAATCTTCAGAGCAAATAATAGCTCCTGCAGCGGAACTTATAGCCTTCTTAAAATAATTACGTTTTACTGCAAAGGTTATATGTTCACCGGAAGCTCCATCAATATCAGAAACGGCGGACACAGTAAAGAGTCCATTTCCGATTACTGTTCCTCCAAGAGTTTCCGCTATTTCTTTAATGGTAAAAGTCATTTCTTCTATCTCTTTCTCATATAGTACGATAATCTATTTTAATTCCGTCAATACATCATCTGTAATATCAGTACCAATACCATGAACCCTCTGTTTGACCAGAACGAGATCCATATTTTTTTTCATACCGACTTTTTCCGCAGCTTTCCCCATATCATTTGTAAGAACTTCCATCAATATCTCATTGGAATGTTCAAAAATTTTAGTAATCTGATACTGCATTTCTACCTTCTCCGCATCGGTAAGATTGGGAGAAGCTTTTTCATAAAGAACTGTATAGGCCATTCTCTGTGCCTGAAGCTGATCCGAATATCTTGTAAACTTCGGCCATCCTTCCATCACCTTTTCTATATCTATAACGCCTACAGACACCTCCTTCTGAGCGACTGCAGGTGAACGTCCTGATAGAAATACTGCAATTACTGAAACTAAAATAACAAGTATAATTATACAACAAAGATTTCTTTTTTTCATTAATTAAGACTTCCTTTCATTACTTATTTCTTTTCCATAATTTTAATCATATCTTCAGTTAAATCAACACCATTAACATTAACCCTGTACCCTGTAAGAACTACCGGTACACCTTTTTCCTTCGCCACAGTTTCTACCTGTGCAGAAATATCTTTCATAATATTATTAAACAGCTTCTCTCTTTCTTTCATAAGTTTCTCTATATCCTGCTGGTTTTCACCGGCAATAGTGTTCTGAGTTTTAGATAATTCTTTACCAAGTTCTTTCTTCTTTGATTCAAACTCACGTTCAAGCTGCTCACTGAAAGATTTAAGAGATTTTTCTACATCTCCATGTTTTGTCTCGAGTGCTGAAATAAGTGCTTTTTTTTCTGCTTCATATTCACTGGAAAGCTGTTCATTCACTATATCCCATTTTTCTCCTATGGCAGATTGAATCTTTTCTTCTTTGCTCCTCATTAATGAAGAGTATTCACCCTCAAGAGAAGAACGGGTATTTTCGAGTTCTGCCCTTACTTTCTTATCTACCTCACTGACTTTTACCTGAACTATGGCATCAAATTCTTTCTTTTTGGCATCTATCTTACTGTTCATCCCTGCATTGAGGTCTGTAGTATAGTTTCCTATAATACCATCAATTTCAGCCATTTTCTTATTCTTAAAAGATGTAAAAGTATCTTCTACTTTTCTGGTCTCACCGGCAATATCACTTTCATAACCGGAGTCTATGGATTTTTTCTCTGCAATTAACTTTTGCAATTCTTCCTCATCTTCTTTATTATGAGTATTCTTTGCGTTAAGCTGGTTAATTTCCAGATTAACTTTCAGCAATGCCTGCTGGTTTTCTTCCATACGTCTCTGTTTGTAATCTTCCAGATCACCCATTAACCTGTTTCTTTCAGCAGTAAGTACCGAGTCCATTTCCAGTAAAAGAGCATCTCTCTTTTTTTTGACTTTATTATCTCTTTCAACAATAAGAGTATTAACATATTGATCCAGCATAGCCTGTACTGCCTGATTTTCCTTCTCAAGTTCAGGTTTGTATTTTTCATGGACCAGAGCAGATTTTTTATTTAATTCTGCTGTCATTTTAGCTTCAAACTCTCTCTGAATATGTTCAAGATCAGACTGATGTTCTGATTTTATCTTTTCCATTTCAGCTTTCTGCCTTGCAGAAAATCTATCCTGAAGAGCCTGAAGCTGTCCCATAATAGAATTCTGTTCTGCTGTCCAGTTAACCTTAAGCTCTTCATTCTTCTTTTTTAATCTGCCGTCATATTCACTTATAAGAGATTTAAATTTCTTCTCTGCATCCTTCTGAAAGTTATTTATCTTATTTTTAAATTCATCTGAAGCAAAACCTTCTTCAAATGCCCGGACCTGTTTATCTAAATCTTCAAGTTTTGACCAGTCCTTATGAAGTTTCAATAATTTATCGATATCCACAACACCTATACCGGAACCGGAAGGTTCTGAACCGTAACCATAAACAAACAGGCATATAATAAATGAAATTGATAGGAAAAAAGATAATCGCTTCAAAAACTCATGGCTCCCTTATTCTAACTTTGTAACAACATCGTCAGTAATGTCTACGCCACCGTAAAGGACATTTACATCATCAAGTATTATGGACAGGCCTTTTTCTTTTGCCACTTCTCCTGAAACTTTATTTATCTCATCTTCTACAGGTTTTAGAATAGTCTTCTTCTTTTCATCGAGTTTTTTCTGATAATTTGTAAGAAAACTGGCAGGAGGAGCACTGTCACCGTAGATTTCTTTCGCTTCTTTTTCCAGATTTTTATTCATATCTGAAAAAATCTTATATAACTCTTCCTGAGCATCTCTCATCTTACTGATATTCATAAGCTTTTCCTGAGATATATAGCCAACTACCTGTTTTACATCTTTCCCGGAAGTTTCTGTATTTGAAGTAGCAACCGGAGTGGTAGATTTATTTTCTTTTTTACTGTTAGGATCAAAAACCTTTTTCACATCATCTGTTACATCCATAACACCACACACGACAACAGTTGCGTCCAGAACAACGGAAAGATTTTTTTCTTTTGCAACCTTTTCTATAGCTCTTTTCTGTTTTTCCTGGAGAGGAGTTATAATACTGGCCTGTATTCTTCTGAGTTCATCTTGAAATTGAGTCTGTATGGCACTTTTTTGTTTATCATTTAAACCTTTGGCCATTTCACTGTATTCTGCAGCAAGTTTCTTTCTTTCGTCTTCAAACTTCTTTTCTGCCTCCTGAAAAGGAGGAAGATTAATTATAACACTCTGATCAACGGAACCAACGCCCGGAGCGCCGGGGAGTTTATCAGTTCCGTTTTGGGGTGTTTTACAGGAAGATAAAAATAATACAAAAATACACAAACAGAAAATCTGTTTTACATAATACATTTTAACCATTTATTATACTGATAATTCAGTATGTCACCTCCAATTAATTTTAACTTGATTTCAAAACATTTTTGTCAGAAAGTAATTAAAAAGTCTGTCCGATACCTATTACTATACGGCCACCTCCGCCTTGATTTTTAATTGCATAATCAACTCTTATTGCACCTATACCGAGAGCAGGTACTGCAACTCTTATACCAATACCTTCATCGCTTTTTATATTATCAAACAGTCCGTTTACAGACTCTCTCTGTGTTGCATTACCTGCATCAAAGAAAAGAGCACCCTGCAACACTCTGCTCTTTAATATGGGGAATCTGTATTCAGCCTGAAATAAAAATACTCTGTCACCTAAAAATTCACCCTGTTCATAGGCTCTCAGGGTATCATTACCTCCGAGATAAAACTGGTCGGAAAGAGGTAAATCTCCCGTACTGGTTCCTCCTAAAACTCTGAATGCCAGAGTATGTTCTCCTATAGGAAAATATTTCCTTGTGTCAAAACTGTATTTACTGAAATCGAAATCTCCTCCGAACCAGCCGGCATGCTCAAGGGAAAAATTGGTAAAAAAGCCTGCATGAGTATCGGCATAATTATCTCTAGTATCATAAAGCCCTGAAAACATAAGGCTTCTAATATCACCTGTACCTGTGTTTCTTGCAAGAACAGGATTATCTTTTGTAGGTGTAGAGTAAGAATCAACCTGACTGATCTTCAGGGTTCCGAAAAGTCTGAACTCATCCGTAACAGGCTGACCTACAGTAAGACTGCAACCGGTTCTCTTGTCAGTAAAGAGGGCATAAGACTGACCGGATACGTTATAAATAGGCTGACGTTGTTCTTCAAATGCACTGTGATAAACACTTACACCTACTGACAGTCCTGCATCTGTGAGGTATGGTTCCATATAAGTTATATTGTAATTGCTGACAAGTCCACCTCTCTGAAGCAATAATTGAATGCTCCTGCCTGTACCAAACAGATTTCTTTCAGAAAGGGTTATACTTCCTGTTATACCTTCATTTCTGGCTCCTCCGCTGAAACCGACACCTGCAGTTGCAAGACCTGTCTTGGCTTCTTTTACCTGTATTTCAAGAATGAAAAATCCCGGCTTACCGGTAGGTTTGGGAACAACACTTACATCTTCAAAAAATTGAAGATTATTTATCCTCTGAATGTCATCAGAGAGCAATTTTTTATTTATTATATCTCCTTCTTTAATTTTTCTTAATTCCCTTAATATAACTTCATCTTTTGTCTTTGTATTTCCGGAAACAACAAATTTTTCTACCCTTGCCTCTGTAATAATATAAGTAACAACTCCTTCAGGAGAAGTTTCTGCAGTAAGAGGCTGATCTATTATAAGAGACTGATCATCATATAATTTTGAAATAGCTGCAAGGTCCCTGTTAACAGCAAGTACATTCAGATAGTCTCCCGGTTTTGATGAAACTGCTTTTCTGAGTGCATCTGTATCAATAGCAGTATTACCGGAAAAATCTATGCCTGTAACCTTCATACCTTCTACAATATTGAGAAGAAATACACCCGGTTCAGGAGTAGAAAGCTCTGCAATATGAGTTGGAACACCTGTCATACCGAGTTCCTGAGAATAATAATCATTTATGGTTTTTAAATCTTTCTCAAAAGTACTGGAATTAAATATCTGGCCCACTTTAGTTTCCATAAGATTTAAAAGTTCCTGAGATGAAACCAGTTCATTCCCTTTAAATTCAATTTTTTTCACTTTAGGATTTTCAAGAACACGAAAAATTACCCTTATACCATCTTCAGTAATCTCCGGGTCAAATTTCACATCCGTAAAATAACCCAGTTCAAAGATACCCTGAAGATCCTTTTGAAGTTGCTCTGTTGACATAGTATCTCCCGGTTTCGTAGATACAACAGACATGACTTCTTCAGACGATACATACTGATTTCCCTGAATATCCACTTCAACTATTTTCTCCCTGGAAAAAGGGGTGTCAGGTTTTACAGATATGGAGCCCGTATTGGGATCAGTATTTTTTATTACTTCAGGTGTTTTAGTCACTTCAGGTAAAGGAATTTCAGATTTTTCAACAGGACGCTCCAGAATTATACCATCATTTTTACCATTTGATTCGTGTTGATTGACTTTCTGAGATACTTTTGTTACAGGATTATTTGCCACATCAGACATTGAGTCAGGATTGCTTTCCACTACAGAATTGGCTGCTATATCAGGCATTGAAGCAGGATTTTTTTCCACAGGTGAATCAATATTTATATATTCACTTTCTGCAAAAACAGGCAGTGAAAAAGTTAGCATGAGCAAAGAAATCCAGAAGAAAGATAAATAATAACTTTTCAGTTTATTTTGTTTCATTAAATACTTAAAACCCACTGTAACTAGCCCCCTTTATATTAAATTGTGTTCCTGAATTTTCGACAGTAAGACCTTTATTCCTTCCATGACAATAAAGAAAAGACATGACAATAAAGAATAGAAAGTCATAATTCATAAAAACGATAAATTATTTATTGCAAAAAATATGCCATTTTCCAACTAATTTTTAACTCTTACTACCTGAGCGCCAAGACTGTTAAGATTATGTTCTATGGATTTGTATCCTCTGTCTATATATTCAATACCTGTAATTTCCGTAGTACCGCAGGCAACCAGACCTGCAAGAACAAGTGCTCCTCCTGCTCTCAAATCAGAAGCTTCTACCGGTGCATCTGTTAGTTTATCAACACCTGTAATAACAGCCGTCCTGTCTACGAGCCTTATCTTTGAACCGAGCCTTCTCAATTCATCAACATAGTTAAATCTGGCATCGAATATAGTTTCTTCAATAAAACTTGTACCATCCGAGATTGTAAGAAATGTTGCCATAGGAGCATGTAAATCTGTAGGGAATCCGGGATAAGGTGAAGTAATTATATCAACAGGATATACACGTCTTTTACCTTTTACCCTGATATAATTTTTACCTCTTATAACTTCTATATTGGCACTTTCAAGTTTGCTTAAAAAAGCCTCCAGAAATTGAGAAGAAATACCATCGACTGTAATATCTCCGCGGGTAATAGCACCGGCAAGTAAGTAGGTACCTGCTTCTATACGATCAGAGATTATGTCATATTCAATTCCCCTGAGTTGAGAAACTCCGTCTATCCTGATAGTTCCGTCATTCAGGCTATAAATTTTAGCTCCTGCTGCATTTAAAAAACCGGCAAGGTCTGAGACTTCCGGCTCTTTAGCAGTATTTTCCAGTATAGTAGTTCCTCCAGCAAGGGTTGCAGCCATCATAATATTTTTAGTAGCCCCCACACTTGCCCGGCCTATATAAATTCTATTTCCCTGAAGTTTCCTGGATGTAGCTTTCACATAACCATGTTCGAGAGAAACATCTGCTCCGAGAAGACGAAAACCGTCTAAATGAAAATTCACCGCTCTTGTTCCGAGGACACAACCGCCCGGTAGTGGGACTTCTGCACAGAGAAATCTTGCAAGTAAAGCTCCTGCTACGTCAAAAGAAGCATGAATCTTTCTGACAAGATGATAGGGAGCACGGGTTGACGATACTCCATCTGTATTGATAAAAAGAGATTCTTCTTTTTTATCATATGATACTTTCGCACCGAGTTCTCTTAAAAGATCCATCATGACCCATACATCTGTAATATCAGGGATTCTTCTGAGTAGAACATCTCCCTTTACAAGAATACATGCAGCCATAATAGGGAGAGCAGCATTTTTTGCTCCGTTTGCCATAAGCCTGCCCTTTAATTTTTTTCCGCCTGTAACCATTAATTTTTCCATAGTCAATTCCTTAATTTATATTAGAATCGTGACGCGTGACGCGTGACGCGTGACGCGAAGATGTTTAACGCAGGTTTTTATAAAATACCGGGGATTTTAATTGCCTTTCGAGCAAATATTGATTCTGGCAAGAATATACTGTAATTCTTTTTTTAATCTTTCCCTGGTCTGATTATCAACAGGTTCCTGTAAAGAAGAACGAATCTTTTCTGAAAGGATCTTCTCTTCTTCTATTTTTATATCAGAAATTTCTGCCGCCTCGTCAACAAGAAGGGTTATATGATTTGAATTTACTTCAAGTAAACCTTCTTTCATTGCAAAATAAATCTCCCTGTTATCAGGAAGTCTTACCATAGTCTCTCCTGTAAGAACAGTGGTAAGTAAAGAAATATGATCCGGCAAAACTCCCAGGCTGCTTAAAGGTCCCGGAGTTACCAGAATCTTTATTTCTCCGCTGAATTTAATTGCTTCCGGAGTCACTATCTCCAGAGTCAGTTGTTTTTCTGCCACTTAATGTTAACCTCCGAGTTATCTTCTACATGTTGTCAGCACTAAATACGACACCGGATAATCTGTGATTTCGTCTCTTCCAATGACGAGTTACCGGTCACCAAACGTAATGTACCGGCATATACCACATCAGGCCTTTTTAACTCTGAGGGACACCTGTCAATCGTGCCGCTTTATCCAGTACTTCCTCTATATTGCCTACCATATAAAAAGCCTGTTCAGGAAGATGATCAAGATGGCCTTTGACTATTTCCCTGAAACCTTTTACTGTTTCATCTTTTGTCACATATTTGCCTTTGAACCCTGTAAACTGTTCCGCCACAGAGAAAGGCTGAGAGAAGAATCTCTGGATTCTTCTTGCACGGTTCACAGCAATCTTATCATCATCGGAAAGTTCTTCCATGCCGAGAATGGCAATAATATCCTGTAAATCTTTATATCTCTGAAGTATTTCCTGAACCTGGCGGGCTACATAATAATGTTCATCTCCCAGGAAACGTGGTTCCAGTAATCTTGATGTTGAAGCCAGAGGGTCTACAGCAGGATAAATACCTTGCTCCACAATGGCCCTGTCAAGGACAGTAGTGGCATCAAGATGGGCAAAAGTTGTAGATACTGCAGGATCTGTTATATCATCGGCAGGAACATAAATGGCCTGCACAGATGTAATAGAACCTTTTTTCGTAGTTGTAATTCTTTCCTCAAGTGCTCCTACTTCTGTTGTAAGAGTGGGCTGATATCCGACGGCTGACGGCATTCTGCCGAGAAGAGCAGACACTTCAGAGCCGGCAAGGACGAAACGGAATATATTATCTATAAATAACAGTACATCCTGCCCTGCTTCATCTCTGAAATATTCGGCCAGTGTAACTCCTGCAAGTCCTATTCTCAATCTCACTCCCGGAGGTTCATCCATCTGGCCGAAAACAAGGGCAGTTTTATTGATAACTCCAGATTGATTCATTTCAAGCCACAGGTCATTTCCTTCTCTTGTTCTCTCCCCTACGCCTGCAAAAACAGAAAAACCTCCATGTTTCGTTGCCACATTACTTATCAATTCCTGAATAAGCACTGTCTTACCGACTCCTGCACCGCCGAAGAGTCCTGTTTTACCGCCACGGGAATATGGTGCTACAAGATCTATAACCTTGATGCCTGTTTCAAACATTTTAACAGACGCATCCTGTTCTTCCAGACTCGGAGCAGGACGGTGTATGGGATATCTTAAAA
>DAIOEN010000139.1:15883-18917 GCA_036746235.1 Vulcanimicrobiota bacterium
GACGCATCCTGTTCTTCCAGACTCGGAGCAGGACGGTGTATGGGATATCTTAAAATAGAAGGATCGACAGGCCCTTTGCCGTCAATAGGTTCGCCTGAGACATTGAACATTCTTCCCAGCGTTTCTTTACCTACAGGTATCATAATGGGGTTTCCCGTATCTTTAACTTCCATGCCTCTTTTCAATCCGTCTGTAGAACCCATAGCAAGACATCGAACCTGACTGTTTCCAAGATCACTCTGTACCTCTATAACCAGATAATCTGTAGAGCCTTTTGTCCCTATAAAATCAGATGGATAGACAATATGTAAGGCATCATATATTTTAGGTAGCTGGCCATCCGGGAATTCTACATCCACTACAGGGCCGATAATCTGAACTATTTTTCCTGTACTCATAAATTGACACTCCTAACTATCGTGACGCGTGACGCGTAACGCGTGACGCGAGGTAACGATATTTACTCTGAAGATATTTTCTTATAACCATATAAAATATCAAGTTTCCTATCCAGGTAATCCCAATAATCCCCTCATCTCTGTCATCGTTTGATAGATTCAGAACCGCTCGTAACTTCTATTATTTCTGTTGTAATAGCTTCCTGACGGGCTCTGTAGAACTTCAATGTAAGAGCCCTTATAAGTTCATCTGCATTATCTGTTGCATTTGTCATAGCCATGAGTCTGGCACCGAATTCCGATGCAATAGATTCTAAAATAATCTGATAAATCTGAACATATATATATTTAGGAATAATATAATCAAGCAATCCTGCAGGAGACGGTTCCAGAATAAAATCACCGCTATCTGTAATATGTTCCGCCCCAAATGAAACAGGTAAAAGTTTGAATAAGGTGTTCTCCTGTTTCATTGTAGAAATATATTTGCCATATATGAAATAAAGCTCATCAAAATCTCCTGCTAAAAACATGTCTGTCAGAATTTCACCTATTGCCATGCAGCCGGAGTAATTAAGCTCTGCAAGGTGTGGATAGGAAAAAGGTATGTGAACATTTCTTTTTCCATAAAATTTATGGGATTTATTACCTATGGGGATAAATAAAAATTCTTTATCGGTATACCTGGCAACAACTGAATCCGTAAGCCTGAAAATGTTATTATTAAAAGCACCGCACAGGCCTTTATCACCTGTAACAGGTACAATAGCAATTTTCTTCACATCTCTTTCAACCATCAATTTATGGGCAAAATCCTCATCAAGTCTGTTGAACACCCTGGTCATCATAGATTTTAATTTTTCAGAATAAGGTCTGCAGGCCATTACAGCATTTTCCGCTTTTTTTATCCTTGCTGCTGCAACAAGCTTCATAGCCCTTGTTATTTCCTGGATATTTTCAACACCTTTTATTCTCTTTTTTACTTCTCTCGCTTTAGGCATATTTTACTCACTCTTTACAAAAATCTTCTGGCCATTATTGGACTATCTTCGCGTTACACATTACTCATCACGCATTACGACTCTGCTTCTTCGCTTTTTACAAAAATCTTTTTAAATTCTTCCAGAACTTTATCAAATTCCTGGGCCAACTCATCGGGGAAATCTCCTGTTTCTTTTATATTACTCAGAAGGCCCCTGTGTTTTTCTTCCATATAAGTAAGATACTCTTTTTCAAAACGTTCTACGTCTGTAATACGAATATCATCCAAATAACCATTGGCGGCAGCATATATGATAGCTACCTGTTTTTCTACAGGTATGGGCTGGAACTGTCTCTGTTTGAGAGACTCCAGAATACGTTCACCTCTGGTAAGCTGTGCCTGTGTGGCTTTATCAAGATCTGAACTGAATTTTGAAAAAGCAGCCAGTTCTCTATACTGGGCCAGTTCAAGTCTCAGCGGACCTGCAACCTTTTTCATGGCTTTTATCTGGGCAGAACCTCCCACTCTCGATACGGAAAGGCCTGCATCCATAGCAGGACGTATGCCCTGGTAGAACATATCTGTAGAAAGAATTATCTGTCCGTCTGTAATGGAAATAAGATTTGTAGGAATATAGGCTGATACATCACCTACCTGTGTTTCATTGATAGGCAGGGCGGTCATAGAGCCTCCTCCCTTTTCATCACTGAGCTTTGAACTTCTTTCCAGGAGTCTGGAATGAAGGAAAAATACATCTCCCGGATATGCTTCTCTTCCCGGAGGTCTTCTGAGAAGAAGTGATATTTCTCTATAGGCCTGGGCATGTTTTGTAAGATCATCATATACGATAAGTACATCTTTACCGTTATCTCTGAATTCCTCTCCCATAGCACAGCCTGCAAAAGGAGCGATATACAATAAAGAGGCGGGATCTTTTGCATTTGCCACCACTACTATTGTATAATCCATAGCTCCATGGTGAGTAAGAACATCTATAACCTGGGCGACAGTAGACGTTTTCTGTCCTATTGCAACATATATACATATGACATTTTCCGTTTTTTGATTTATAATAGTATCAATCGCAATAGCAGTTTTACCTGTCTGACGGTCACCTATTATAAGTTCTCTCTGTCCTCTTCCTATAGGTACAAGGGCATCTATTACCTTCAGGCCTGTCTGGAGCGGTTGTTTTACCGGTTGACGTTCTATAACCTTGGGAGCCACATATTCTATAGTTCTGAATTTATCAGTATATACAGAGCCCTTACCATCGAGAGGCTGTCCCAGAGGATTTACAACTCTCCCTTTAAGTGCCTCTCCTACAGGAACCTGTATAATTTTTCCCGTTCTTTTTACAATATCACCTTCCTGTATTTCTTTTGTATCACTGAGTATGACACATCCCACATTATCCTCTTCCAGGTTAAGGGCAATACCGTAAATATTTCCGGGAAACTCCAGCATTTCTCCCGATTGAACTGCTGTAAGTCCATGAATACGGGCAATATTATCTCCTACCTGAATAACAGTGCCTACATCTACCTCCTCAAGGTCAGTCTGGTAATTGGCAATCTGTGCCTTTAAAATTGCCGTAATTTCTTCAGGCCTTATACTCAAACTAAAAACACCTTCTTTCCAAAATCCCACATAA
>DAIOEN010000140.1:0-18790 GCA_036746235.1 Vulcanimicrobiota bacterium
TTATCTATATATGAAAAATGGACATCATAAAATTCCATACCGCCGATTTTCTTTAACTGTTCTTTAACTCTTCTTCTTCCTGTGAGAGCATATTCCAGAATTTCCTTTATATCTTCACGGGAGAAATTACCATCGGGATAAAGGAGCTTAACCAGGCCGGAAACAGTTTTTCTTATTGCTATTACATCTCTTTGATTTAAATTATTTCCTATTCTAAAATATCTATCTAAGACATCAGTAAAAGAAGTCTTTCTCATTTCTCTTAAATATTCCGCCAGATAATCCACTATAAAACCAAATCTATCTGTAAAATATTCAGGTCTCATTTTAGGTATTTCCCATCCGGGGAGATAATAATGCATTCTATCAAAAAATGCCGTATCACTATTCATTTCCTCAGGGAAAGGTATGAACAGGTGAGAAGTCTTTATAAGAAAATCTACGCTCTGATTAATATTTCCTATAAATACCATAGAAGCATTGGCATTTTTTTGATCTCTGCCCCTTACAAAAGATCCTGATGCCATAAAATCTTTCATTATCTGTATTCCGTCTTTATCTTTAAATTTTATGCCTGCTACTTCATCAAAAGCCACAACATCCCATAATCCCACCAGACCTATAATATTACGGGACATATTATAAAAAAGATTTGCCACAGTTGTCTGTCCGCCGGAAACCAGAACACTATAAGGTGAGATCTCTTTATATATATGAGATTTTCCTGTTCCCCTGGGGCCCAGTTCACACATATTATAATTATTTTCCACCAGAGGTATCAGCCTGGTAAGAAAATGCCATTTTACTTTCTGTGTAAAATGTTCCGGTTCAAGGCCGGAAGAACGTAATAATACATCAATCCATTCATCTTTTGTAAAATGTTTCCGTCCTTCAAAAATTTCATTCATATCCATATTTGGCATCTGTATTGGTTTTAAATCATTTATGGTAAAAGGAGATCCGCTGCTTTTCAGTTCATCATAAAAATAACCCATATTTAAAATACACCAGATACCGCCGGCCAGAAGTTTATCGAACTTTTTTATATAGTTTCCTTCCATTTCAATGCCTTTAATACCCAGGTTGGAAAACTCGGCTTCATATCTGTCTTTATTTTCATTTAATTTCACTGTGACTTTATCTATAATAGTATAGCTGCCCAGTTCTTTTATTTTTGACTTTATTTTTTCCGATTCATCAGGACGGACATAATTATTGGCAAGTATACCTTTAACCTGTTCAAGCCCTTCTCTGATAGCTCCTTCGTCATCACTGGCACAGTACATTCCCAGTAAATATTCCAGTACATAAACAGGGACATTATAGCCTTCTTTTACTTTTTTTGTCAGATCTTTTCTTACAACTCTTCCGGCATAATGTGTATTTAAAAGGGTATCTATATCCATAAGGTTTACTCCTTACCCAAACAAATTAGTAAAAGCAAGATTAATTCTAAAGGGAATTGTGTCCTTATTTGCATCATCTTCTAACTTCAGATAATAATCCTTATTTTTATCATATTTCATATCTTTAAGTGTCAGTATTACCTTGAATTCCCTTTCAGAGGCATTTTCACAGGTACTGTCGGCAATGAGTATCTTTTCATCGGAAATCTGTTTATTTTCCTCCAGATCCCACAGAGATAATCTTAATGTCACAGGCAATCTCTCTTCTGTAATCCTTTCAGTCTGGAAAAAATTCAGAGTATATTTATTATTTGTTATTTTTCTGGTTGTATTTGTCAATTTAACTTCCACTTTTTCTTTTTTATACTCTTTTTTAGCTTTAAATTTTATAAGAGGAATAACTATTTCCTGCAGACTGGCTCCTCCATGAACATAATTCAAACCTGCTCCGGGAGTTTTAAAGATATGTCCTCCTTTCGGTACAATAACTTTATATTTACCCTCTGAAATATAATTCATATCAATAGCAAAAGTGCCCTGTTCTACTACATCGCCTTCCACAAGAAGATAACGTTTCTTTTCATCTACTGTGCCGGCTGTCTTTATATCGACTTTATTGCATTCCATAACAGGATCTCTCGTATAGAGGAAACCATGATCTGCTGTAATCAAGATATTTGTTGCCGATATATAATTAACCAGTTTTTTAACACAGTCCGTAATATCATTAATGGCATCCAGAGCAGCATAAAAAACCTGATTTTCCGTTATACTCTTATCTCCAAGAGCGTCAATGGTATTATGATAAATATAAACTACTCTGATTGATCCGAGTTCTTCCCTTAATTTAGCGGTACTCCACTCTTTTAAATCTGAATATGTAACAACTTTAGAAGATTCAAAGGCTTTTTTCAATATTTTTTCTCTTTGAGGAGAGCCTGACAGATCTTCTCCGTCTATTTTCACTTCCCCTTTTTCGGTAATTTCTATTTTTTTATAGGGCAAAAGGGCTGCCATACCGAGTTTTGTAGAGGAAGGTATAACTCCTGACATAAATTCAAGAGCGGCATCACCTTTTATTTTTTCTTCTTTATTAAGTTTCCCGGTTAATTCCTCTGCCACTTCATATCTGAGTCCATCGGAAATGATCACAAATATTTTACTTCTCTCATCTTTTTTGATAATCTGTTTTATATTATCCCTGTAGAAATCCTGCTGAGGGTTTATATTCTTTATATTCCAGTTATAGCAAAGTTCTTTCTCAACAAGTTTTGACCATGCCAGGCATAATTCTTTCAGATATTCGTTTTTATAAATATTTTCTACTGTTTCCTGCAGTTTTTTCAGGATATTCTCTTCTCTTTGATCATAGGCTGTATAAAATCTTCTGTAGGCCTGATCCACTTTATAATATTCTTTAACATAGGCATTCATTAAATCACATGGTCTTTCAAAGCCATTATTGTATTTTTTCATAAGAAAAAATAAATTTATTGATTCTTCAAGGGCAGTGTAAATATGTTTGAATTCATCGTACCAGTGCTTTATTTTTCTCTTATTTATAATATCTTTAAATCTTTCATATTCCAGAGATCTGCTGTTTAGTTTTTCAATAATATAAGTGATTATAAATTCATCAAACACAGAGAAAACATCACATTCAATATATTTATCTATATCTGTATCCCGGTCTTTAATATGATCTTTAATCTTAAGTTCTTCAGATAATTTTCCAGACAGTTTATTAAATTCTTCAAACTGTGTTTTATCATTCATCCAGTGGGTGCTGAATATTAAAGAATTACTCTTATTTTTTAAGATATTCTGCTTCCATATGACAGGCAGTTCCCCTCTTATCTGATCTGAAAGTGCTGTAAGAGCTATTGATTTAAAAAAGTTCTTTATATCAGGCTCACCGTTATAACCATAATATTTTTCCGAATAATACCATAACCTGTCATCTATTGAGTATTTTTTCATTTCCTGGATAATTTTATTTTCTTCATGGAGTCCTTCTATAAAAATCTTTCTCAATAAATCTTCAAAAAGAGGGACTTTTTCTTTACAGATAACACTCATTATGCCAAGTTCTATAGTATCTTCAGACCAGGTTGAAACAGTCTTTTTTAATTTTTCGTATCTTTCTTTATTTTTAAAAAAACCATAGTATTTTTTTATGAGGACTTTGAGTGAATTATCTGTTATACCAATATCGCCGGCTATTATGGAAATTTCATCAGGGCTAAATTCCCTGGAATAAAGTAAAATATCTAAAAGCCAGTTGTCTTTATTTTCCGGTTTTTTCAAAGGGGAATAGATTAAATAATTACTTTCTTTATCATCATATTCGAGTAATTTTTTTGTAATAAAATTATTCTTTTCTGTAAGAATGTGGATTTTAACATTATCCGGTGCCAGTTCATTTATATGTTCTTCATAGGTCTTTTCTTCATCGTACCAGAAAATTATATGTCTTTTTTCTTCAGGTTTTTTTGAGATGCTGAAGAGATTTTGTAAAAGTTCTTTTATTTTAAGCTGATGCATAATTAAAAATTAAAGATTGTCTCCATAGCTATTTCTAAATCAGGGAATATACTCACTTTAATTTTATCATTCTGAGCATATACTTTTGATTTACCGTAAGTTTTGTTTTCCCTTAAAATATACACCTGAACCGTATTATGGTAATGATCAATTATCCAGTATTCTTTCACTCCTGCACGTTCATATAAATCTCTCTTATCTTCCATATCTCTTTTGCTGGTAGAAGGTGAAAGTATTTCTACTATTAAATCAGGTGCCCCTCTGCATCCTGCATCATCCAGTTTTTTTTCGTCACATACTATAACAATATCAGGTAATACGGCATCTTTAATATATTCATCCGGCTCATTCTCTAAAGGCAGTCTGACTCCGAATGGAGACGCATATGCTTTACATGTCTTACCTACCAGATAGTTTCCAATTTGTCTGCTTAATTCAAATGATATATCCTGATGTTTCCTCTTAGGCGGAGCCATCTGATAAGCTATTCCGTCTATCAATTCCCAGTAATGGTTATCATTCCAGGTTATATAATCTTTATAGGTATAACGTTCTTCAAGTTTCATTGCTAAATTATGGTGCATAATTATCACCTCTTTTTTTATATTATCATAAAATGGAAAGTTATGGAAGGGTTCTGGGTTTTGAGTTATTTAGCCAATCCCGGCAAGCAGTTTCCCGAATTTCCCGTAATTTACTGACACACCGTCATCAAGGTCTATTTCAATCTGCATGTCTGCATAATGTTTCAATATTTCCTCATATTTACGGAGTTCTTCCTGAAGTTTATACATTCTGCTCAGCTTCTTCTTTTCATTTTCCTTCTCCAGAAATTCTATATTCCTATCTATTTTTGCCTGAAGCTCATGGAGATAGTCTTTACGAAGCCTTGCTATGGTGTATTTATCATATCTGTGCATATAGACAAGGGCATTGAATGCCTGTTCTTTACCGGAGGTGAACATCCAGTATATGGGACGTTTTTTGTATATCTTTAAATGATCTTTATAGAAATCTTTCAGGAAATATTTTCTTATCCTTTCTTTTGCCGTTTCATTGTCTTTTTTTCCCAGTGCCTTTGCTATGAATTCCAGGTTTTCACTGTGGTCTTTTTCTCCGAATACTGTTTTTACAAATTCGGAAAATTTTGAGACAATATCATCTTCAAACCAGGCATCTTCAAGAACAGGGATTATGGCGTCTTCATCGACAGGGAAGATTTTGTATTTGCTGTTATCTAATTCCCCGCCTGCAAAGGCAAGGCCCGGCAGGTCAAGGGAATAGCGGCCCATCATACAGCCTGCTGCATAGGACAGGAAGGATTTTACGTCTCTTTCAAGATCCGCTTTTCTTATGGTTATGTCTTTGTCTTCTACTTCTGGAGTGAGTTCGTCTGATAGATCGTAGATTTCTATGAAGAGGCGGTTCAGTTCTTCTTCGTTGGATTTTAGTTGGGTGAATTGGGATTCGGTGAAGGATTGCCAGGATGTGAAGGAAGAGGAGATGGTGGGAGGGGTGTTGGGTGATGGGTTTTGGGTGATGGGGTTAAGGAATGGATGGGTCTGAAAATCCCAGCTTGTTTCGAAGGAGTCCCAGTCGGTTTTGGAAATGGAGATATTTTGTGAAGCGAGTGTATCCAGGAAGGATTTTATTCCTAAATTTTCTGGAAAGATTATCGGGAGAGATGCTATATTTCCAACTTGAAATGCCATTGTACGATTAATAATTTTTAAAAAATCATAGGCTAATTTTGTATTTAAAAAGGAAAGAAAATATAACGTATATTTATTATCTATTGGAAAAGCTGTCATACCATTTACATCAAATATATTGCCTGAGCTAATATACCTGGCTCCAAATTTAGAAGAACTCAATAGCGTCCATGTGATACCTTCTTTAAAATAATAATCTGTATTTTGCGGTCTTGATAATAATTTTCCTTTATTATTATAAAAATTTCTTATTTCATAACCATCATTTTCCCAGTTAACAACATATTCATTATTTCCATACCACTTTCTAAATTGTCCACCTTTATTATAAGGAAACCATCTTAACCCGGACTTTTGTGCTTCTTCCATGGTCAAATCGAAACCTATATTTTTTATGCTTATTTCATGCCAAAATCGTAAAAACCTATCATTATCTGCAGTAGCTAATCCTTGCCTTGGTTTTGCAACATTTTCAAGATATTGATTTTCTTTGAAAATTTTTCTTACTTTTTTACTTGCACTATATGCAACAGGGAAACTTGAAATAGATTTAAATTCTTTACTATTTGTTTTATATCTATAAAAAACATCAGGATTAATAATAGCTTCTCTAAGTTTTATCGGTTGTAATTCTTCACCGTAAAAATCATTTAAATCAACAAAAATGCCTTCCTTATTTACCTGTGAATTTTCGATTACAAATGTTGCTATTGGCACATAGGCAGATGAAAAAAAAGCATGGTATTCAGGATGGACGAGACTTGAAATAATTTTATTATCCAAAATATATTCTCTCAATTTCTCATGAGTCTTAATGAACATCCATGTAAAAGGAGTCATCATGCCACAATAACCCTCTGCCTCCGTCATTTCATTACATCTATATATAAATGCAGAAAATAAATCTGCCTTATAATTTCCATAATATTTATTAATAAAAAACTTCATTTCAGAATTATATTTATTTAAATAAGGGGGATTGGTAATCACTAAATAATATTTTTGTTTTAATATCTGCCCCTGTATTAAGACAGGTTTTAAATAAAGATCTAACTCCACATTAAACAAAGACATTTCTTCTAATTCTAAATTCTCAATCCTGTCCAGATATTTATTATAATCAATATCAGGCGGTATTATCAAAGAACCGAAATTTTTAGCATCTTTAAAGGTTTTAACAACGTCTTTTATCTCTGCTGTTTCCTTATCATCTCTGCAGATTAACTCTATTGCTTCGTCTGACAGATCCCTTCCGTCCTGAATTTCAAAAATATTCAGACTTATGTCTTTTATATCAGATGAATAACTTCTGAGCTTCATTAACAGAGAAAATTTCGCCAATTGAGCAGCTCTCCTGCATATCTCCAGACCATATAAATTATTTTTTGCTATAAGGGAAGGTATATCTTTTTGCAAATATCCCTGTGCTTTATACATGTTATAAAATAATTCAAAGGCATAAACCAGGATATGACCGGAACCACAGCAGGGATCGATTAATTTAATACTTTCAAGTTCCAATCTTCCCTGACTATTATTTTCAGATATTTCAGGTTTTAAGAAAAATTCCCATTCATTTACCAGTTCTGATTCAGGATAGCAGTCATACCAGAGTTTGCCCAGGGAATTCTGAACCATATATTGAACAATCCATTTTGGAGTGAAAAGCTGTGTAGCACAGGGTATATCATTTTTTTCTATTATACCTTTATCCAATCCCACAACCTGTTCCTTCTTCTCAGATATATAAAACTGATAAAGCCACCCTGTAATTTCAACTTCCTTCCAGTCCTCTTCCGGGATCATATCAACCATTTCTCTTATAAGGGAATCCTGATTGAGTAATCCTCCGGGAAATAAAAGTTCAGTATAGTCATTTATCTCTTCAAACAAAAAAGGAATTGACTTATGAAGAACATTACACTGTGCCATTATAAGTTCTTTATATAATTCTTCGTCTTTGCTGTCAAAAACAAGATTTTTTACTTTCTCTTTATCCAGAGGAAGATAATTCACAGCTTTAGAGGCAATAACAGAAGGGTTAAGAGAGGATAATATATTCAGATCATGGTCAAAATACCTGTTTACTTCCATAAACCTGAGAGCAATAAACCTGTTAAACCAGGTATAAGAAACCTCTTCCACAACCTGTTCATAGCCTGTTTCTTTAATCCTGTTTACCAGCTTTACTCTCTGGGCTTTTATATTTTTATTGAATATCCTCCCGTCAATAACAATTCCATCGCTTGATACTTCCTGTAATTCCTTGATCTCTTTTTCCCTTACCCCCAGTTCAAAGGCTTTTCTTTTTACTGCTTCAATCAATTTGTTCCTTGCATTCACCGCAAAATTCTTTATTGCAGTTTTATTCATATATCTAATCTCCTGAAGTTTTAATAAATCAGGTTATGGGTTTTGAGTTTTGAGTTGTTAATTTCCCTAACCCAACACCCAACACCCAACACCCATAACTCTCAGAGTATCAACTTAATTTTTTCAAAATACTCATGGCATCATCGGCACTTTGTAATGAAGTCTGATTCTTTTCAGTTATTTTTTCATAAATTATATTATCATAATCAGCATTTTCTCTATTTATCTTTAAGGTACAAAGTAATTCTCCTAATTCTAAAAAATCCTGATCATCTTTGTGTTCACGGAGTTTATCTATTACATCCCAATGAGAGGCCTTTTTCTCTAACTTCTTTTTAGACACTAAAAAATTTCTAACCCTGTTATGAATGGCATAATAAGCTCTACTCATAGAGCAACGTAATTCTGCTTCTTTAATAGATTCTTGCTGTTCTTTCTTAGATAATGTTGTCAGATTTTGTGCTATGGTCAGGTAAAGATTCCAATTGAAATCCTCAATTTTCATATAAACTCCGTAATAATACAGATTAATCCTTTTGTTTTTTCTATATAATTTAACCACCAGTTCTTTCTAAAACTCTTTATTCTTTTATATGCTTCTTCACTTGAAAGTTCTGTTTTTATAGCTACAATTAGCCGGTTAACCTTAACTTCTTCTGAGTCTGTAAACATCTTTAGCAGCAATTCTTCTTGAGGAAAATAATCTTTTATTGCATAATAAATATTAGTCAGCAGGGAAACTAAAAAAAAGTTTTCTAAAATAAAATTTTTAACTTTCTCTTCTTCTTTAAGAGTATAAAAATTTTTAATAGAATCAATTTTTTCTAATTGATTATATAAACAAATTTCCTCGGATAATAAAAAAGATTCTTCTTCAAAAAAATTAAATTTTCTGTTTGTTAAATCGGTATAAGTCAAAATACTTTTTTCTAACTTTATTTTACTGGGATAAGAAGATGGGTTAAATAATTCAATAGATACTTCCAGAGGATTTTGGACAGTTTCTTTTTTTTCTATTGAAATATCATTCTTCTTTTCTATTTGTTCTTCTAAAATTTTATACATCTTTCACCTCATGAAATTTTTCTCTTAATTTATCTGTAATACATCCCTCAAAAACTCCCTCTAAATTTGTATGTGCATTATCTATCCAGGAAAAAATTTCTCCTGTATCTATATTATTTTCAAATCTGTTAGAAAAATAATCTAAATCAAGTATTACAGTCAGCAACTTTTCTTTTGTAAAGGGAGGTGTTTTTTGACCTAATTTTAAAAAATCCTGCCCGTTTTCATAAGGAGTGACAACATTAAGACTGAACTGGCCATGGGTTTTTGGCAAATTGTTTCCCATAAAAGGGTAAAAATCAAAATAATCTTTTAATTCAATACTTTCACTTTCCATTTCAATATTAATTTTATTTACATATCTCAAAGCTATATGACTTAATTTTTTAGGATTTGATATATTACTGTAAATGTTAAAAATTTTCTTTATTTCAGGGTAAAAATCTTTCCAGCTTTTATAGGTTTTTAATACATGAATAGATAAGAGCAAGTCTGTTATTTGAATAATTCCTGAACTATCTTCTTTCACAAATTGCAACCGATTTTCAATAAAAAGTCCCCCATCAGGCTGTAGAGTTTGAAAATTCATTTGCTTAACGACAGGATAATCATTTTTTACTTCTCTGTATATTTCACCTGGATACATAATATTCCAGGGATTATCTTTAAATCTAAATTCACATAAAGCTTCAATTACTGGAGGATTTTTATACTTTTTACTCATTATTCAATTCACCTTTATTTTTCTAGTATTCTTTTTATATTTTAATATTATAATTCTTGAATTTTTCATGATACTCCTCTAAAATAAAAATTATAGCAAAATTGCATAGGTAAGGAATAGAATTTATTTAATTGTCTCAGGTTTCAGGTTATGGGTTATGGGTTTCAGGTTTTAAAGCTTCTTAACCCAACACCCAACACCCATCACCCATCACCCATCAAGTCAGCAATACCATATTATTCCCCTTAATAGCATTCGTCAGGGCATCCCTTAATTTATTAATATACTCTTCAACATCCTTCTCGGTCTTAAGTAATTTATTCTGTCCGGCTATTTGCACAGGACTTAGTTCTACAGGACTTAATACTACAGGAACATTACCCGGTCCCGGAATCGCACCTCCGGTGACAGAAGGTTTATTATACTTTTCATTTATCTTTTTAATACTCTTCTTCAGTAACCTGGTGCTTTCTGTTTTAAATGTAGAGAGATTAAAATTCTCAATTTTTCCCAGACTATCCAGAAGCTCATCAAATGGTTTCCGCAACTCTTTTTCGAAGACATCATCATTCTGTTTTATATGTGATTTTACAATATTCCAGTCATTTTCTATCTGAGTTTTCACCACATCTTTCTCTTTAGCTAACATAATCACATATTTTTGCTTGAATTGCATTTCCCAGTAAGAAATATTTTTAATATTGGAATAAGGAGAAGGATCATTTACAATAGTCTGAAGTTCTTTGATATAAGTTTTAACGTCCGGATCATCCAGATTAAATTTATTATTTTCATACATATTAATACAGTATAAAGCCCTTTCAAAAAGGTCTTTCTGTTTCCCGTCAAAAAAACCTTTAACTGAAGATACCAGCTTTTTCCACTCCTTTAATTCCTTCGTTTTATCTACCAGAGCTTCGAGAAATGCCCGGATATCCTTTTTAAATCTTAATATGTCACCGAACAATGAAACACCGTCTTCCAGAATATCCTTTCCGGGATAAGCAGCACTGCTATAGTTATTCAATAAAATTTTCAGATTGTTTACTTCCCTGGTTATTTCTTCTTTTAATTCTTCAGCAAGTTTTTCTCCGTCATCGGGAAGATTCATAGAGCCAAAAATGTCTTTCCCTGCCTGTATGGAATTATCTATCAATACTTTATCAATAATTTCTCTTTTACATATAACCAGTTTATCAAATTCCTTTTCTTTAGTCAGATAATTGATAAGGCTGCTATCAGAATCTTCAAGCTCTTCCCCGTTATACTCAAACTTTATCACTTTATCCAGAAATAATTCAGCCAGAATTCCGGCAATATCCAGTATGGACCACCCGTAAGGCTTTTTATGATATCTCTCTTTAATCTCTTTCATCGTAACAGGCTTGTGTTCCCAGTCATGTTTCTGCTCTATAAAAGTTGCCACATCATCTCTGGCTTTTTTATTATTTGCATCGAGAGACTGCTGGATTTTCCCTGATAATATACCTTTAATTTCGGCTTCTGATGTAACATTGTTTCCTATGAAATCAAGTTTATGAAACGTATTCTGAACCAGAATCTTCATGGCATTATCTATTTTTGCCTTTGCATTGTTTCCGTTAGTGGTTAATTTACTCTGTGATACATAATAAGACGCTTCTCTGAGCGCTTCTTCTAGAAGTCCTGTAGCTCTCTGTTTTCTTTGAGTAATTTCATCGTTTTTTATATTTATAATTTTTCTTATATTTTCTGAGATTTGAATATCTGACTTCTGTTTTATATATTCCTGTGTTTTAAGTATTTCTTCAATCTCATCCAGATATTTCCTGTCTTTCGGCATACGTATAATAAGAACGCTTCCTCCCATGGAAAGCATCTTAAAGCTTTCATCATCTCTTTTATGCTCGCCGCTTTCAGGAGTAAATATTTTAATAATTAGCTCTTCCCCGGCTTTTCCGTAAGTTTTTCCGTCAATCTCTCTGGAAAAATTATAAATGTTATAATTGGAATATTTATAGGCTTTATCGGGATAAATCGTATCAAATATTCTTCTTGACACCTCTGTAATAATTTCTCCGAACTCTATATTTACAGACTTTATTCCTCTGTTTACATCCTGCTCTTCATCTGTAAGAAAATCATAGAGTTTGCCGTTCTGCTGAATTAAAATTTCTTTTTTCAATCTGGCAAGAGATGCATTTATCTTATTCCTGAGGGTAATTTTGTCATCATCAACAGTTTCTATCATAAGAGTAGCCAGATTGTCCACATCAGCAGGCATACCTTTTACATATTTAATCATAAATAGGACTTTTAACACTTCTATGTCAAAACTTTCCAGATTAACATTTTCTTTTCCATGATCGATAATTCTTTTTATATTACTGTCAAGAAAAGATTCGATAGTGCTGTAAAAAAACTGAAAAGGAATAATTCTGTTTATGTCATAATCTCCATGAGCCTTTAATGCCAGATGAAAAGCATTTAACATGGACCTTGCTCCTTCGGCAAGGTTCTTACCGACATAACTGAATTTGCGTATACATTCGAAAACATGCTGAAGCAGATTGAACTGGTATGGTATAAAAGGATAAACTTCAATAAATTCCTGAGAATCCTGATAAGTTTTCATACCTGCCGTATTGGGAGAAAAACTTATAAGATTTTTAAGTCCCGCACAGTGTTCATTATAGGTCAGTTCCAGTGTGTCTTTAGCAAAGGGTTTCTTTTCCAGGAGCCTTCTTTTTATAACCTCATCAGTATTTGAACTGGATAAATTCAGCCTTGTATCAAAACGTCCCTGGATTTTAGAAAAATCCAGATCTTTGAGCCTTTCCTTTGTTAAACTGTCAATAGCTTCCTGAGACGTTACTACAACCCATGCCCTGCCTTTACAATAAACACCCAGGTTTTCCGTAACAGTCTGGAGGCCGAGCATCAGGCCCGTATTATCACCTATGTAAAATCCCATTTCATCAACCATAAAAACTATTCTGTGATTTTTCCCTTTTTTATCAAGATATTCTTTAATTATTACTGCAAATTTTTCCGGGCTGAGGCTGTAATTCTTTTCTGCATTATCAAACAGAAGAGCCGCAGATTCTTCCGATATATCATTCTTTACTTTTCTCAGGGCCTGAATAAAATAGTCTCTTATAAAATAATTTTTCTTTCTTGATTGTTCCCAGTTCTCACCGGTTATTTCTTTATAAGCTTCTTTAAAGGAATCAAAATAACCGTCTTCTGCAATATGTTTTTCAATTTCGGCAATCCATGGAATATCTCCGCAATAACCCTGTTTTTCATTAAAAACCTTCATGAAAACCTCGACAATAGAGCTTTTTCCTTCTATTCCTTCCGTTGAACTTTTGGAAGCGATATTAAACAGCAGCACATCAGTAGAACAGTTACTTGCCCTTTTAATCTCATTAAAGAGTAATTTATCATCAGACAGTTTCTTTTCGAAAGCATCTATAGTATGCAGTCCTTCAACTACTTTATTTTCAAGAAGCCATGATAACATTTTAAGCAGATGTGATTTACCGGATCCGAAAAATCCTGAAATCCAGCAGCCAATCTTTTCAGTGCTTTTATCCAGGGAGTAATTATAATTTTTATAAAAATCATAGAAATGCTTTCTCAGTTCTTTTGTAACGACAAATTCATCAATTTCCTGGAACTCTAAATGAGCATAAGGAGCATTTATATTTTTATCCCGTTCTACTTTGACTACACCGTTTATTTCTCTGTCGATCTGTTTTTCAAATAAGGTTTTGATTTGCATAAAATTTCTTCCTTTCTATGTTTATGGGTTATGGGTTGTGGGTGTTGGGTTATGGGTTGTGGGTTGTGGGTTATGGGTTATGGGTTATGGGTTTTGCGTTTTCCCTTTCGCATTATTTCATTATTATTTATCTAAAAATATCTGTAATTACCCAGCACCCAGCACCCAGCACCCAACACCTAACACCCAACACCTAACACCCAGCACCTAACACCCAGCACCCAACACCTAACACCCAGCACCCAACACCCAGCACCCAACACCCATCATACCATCCTGAATGCTCGATAATAATTATCATCCTTAAACAAATTAAACAAACACAGCTCATGCTGATCATATACGCCCGGATAAAACATTATAACAGTCAGTTTTTCAATTACATTTTGCAAATTGTTAAGTATATTATGAGATCTTACAAAAGGCCAGATTTTACCTACTCCTGTAATGACAACCAGATTATACCCTTCTGTTTTTTTAGCGATTAATTTATTAAAATTTTCTGGTGAAACTATTGGTTTAAGGGCCCGTGACAGCCTGTCTTTTCCATCTTTTTCTTCCATGGCCGGTATTAAATCCAGTATGGTTTTATCTGCTACTTTTGTAGTTTCTAATATTTCTATCATAAAATCATATAAATCAATTACAATAGCTCTTATCTCAGAACCTTCGTAATTGTATTTATCAGGTATATAACTTATAAAATCCCTTACCATTAATTCATGTTCAGGGTCATAGTCAAATATGTAAAAATTCAGTTCCCCTCCGCGATTTCTGTCTTTTATAAAAGACCGGTCCTTTAAAATATCATTTAACCCGGTTAATCTCTGTTTTATATCTCTCATACTCACTGAATACCGGACATTACTCTCACGTAATTCTCTTCGCCTTTCTCTATAAGATAATCAGACAGTACAGAAGGCATTAAAGAATATTTTAATTCCATACTGTCTTTTAATAAACCTGCTTCTTTCAGTATGCTTTTATAAACTCTTATAAGTTCTTTTACCGTATTTTCAGTCCACTTTGATACAATATCGCTCTGTTCTGCTTTAAACTGGAAAAATTGTTTAAAATCAGATTGTTCTATATTTCTTTGCCTTGAAGTATATTTATCCAGAATAACTTCTTCCATGAATTCATAAAAGAGCTGATCCGATTTTAAAATGGTATAAAGAGTAATGAGTCTGGTCGTATCACTTTCTGAATTTACAAACATGGAAAGTAATGTATCATCCAGACAGTTCAACCTTTTTAATACTTCCCTCAATCTTTTTAGAGTACTTTTTCCGGTTTTATACAAAAACAGATTATCTGTGATTACTTTATTTTTTATCTCTTTATCAGAGAAACCATCCTTTTTTAATCCTGCAGCTGTTTTCATTTCGAAAAATAAAAAGGTATTGCCTGTGAGTTTTGCACTGTATTGTTTGTTCATTTTGGAATTGTTCATAGTTTATCACCATCTGGGTTTTGGATTTGAATTAAATTATACCACAGTTATTAGTGTTGTGCATCATATCAAGTCTGAAGTCTTTTATAAATCATAGCTTCAATTTCCCTTCACTTTATGGTATTATATTCTTATGGAAGAATACAATATTCACGATCATACATTCAAAGAACTTTTTTCCAGACCTGAAATAGTCAAAAACTTTCTGACAGGATTTGTGGAAGACCAGGAATTTATAGAAGATGTAGATTTCAATAAAATTGAAAATCCAAGAACTTCTTTTGTTACAGAAACTTTTAAAGACCGGGAAACAGATATTATAGTAAAACTTCATATGAAAAACGGTGAGTGTGCTTATTTATATATTTTATACGAATTTCAAAGTTCACCGGACCGTTTTATAACAATGAGAATTTTACTCTATCTACTGCTTTTCTATCAGGAATTAATAGACACAGAGCAGGTTAAAAGTAATGATATGCTGCCTCCTGTATTTCCTGTTCTGATATATACTGATAAATACAGTTTAACAGCGCCGGTATGTATAGAAGATTTAATCATAAAACCCTATAAAAGGTTACTGAAATATATTCCGAAATTTGAGACTTATAAACTGACATTCAGGGAGTTACAGGATGAGAAAGAAAAACTGGATAAATTAAGTAATTTTGATAATAACCTTCTGGCGGCAATACTGTCTTTCCTTATTTCAACGAAAAAAGAAGAAAGTAAAGAGAAAGCACTGAGCCTACAGGATAAGATTAATCTTCTTGAAGATAGTAATCTCAGACGTTTTCTGGGAATGTGGCTGAAAGGATATGCTAAATATAAAAAAATAGATGTAAAAATTGAAATTGATGAAGGAGGGATAATCATGCTTGAAACTGTTTTTGAAGAAACCAGAGAAGAAGGACGGATTGAAGGACGGATTGAAGGACGGATTGAAGGACAGATTAAAGGTAAAATTGAAAAAAGTAAAGAAATAGCTCAAAAGTTAATTAAAAAGGGTTATCCTTTAGATGACATAGTTGATATAACAGGATTAACCCTGAAAGAAATAGAAAATCTAAGGGATAATCAAAATTTATAGTAATAGGTGTTGGGTTGTGGGTGTTGGTGATGGGTTAGAAAGTTTATCAACCTAAAACCCAAAACCCGGCACCCATCACCCGATCCCGGCAAGCAGTTTCCCGAACTTCCCGTAATTTACCGCCACGCCGTCATCAAGGTCTATCTCAATCTGCATATCTGCATAATGTTTCAGAACTTCATCATATTTACGGAGTTCCTCCTGAATTTTATACATTCTGCTCAGCTTCTTCTTTTCATTTTCCTTCTCCAGAAATTCTATATTCCTGTCTATTTTTGCCTGAAGCTCATGGAGATAATCTTTACGAAGCCTTGCTATGGTATATTTATCATATCTGTGCATATATACGAGAGCGTTAAATGCCTGTTCTTTCCCTGAAGTGAACATCCAGTATATGGGACGTTTTTTGTATATTTTTAAATGATCTTTATAGAAGTCTTTAAGGAAGTATTTTCTTATCCTTTCTTTTGCCGTTTCATTGTCCTTTTTTCCGAGGGCTTTTGCTATGAATTCCAGGTTTTCACTGTGGTGTTCTTCTCCGAATACTGTTTTTACAAAGACAGAGAATTTTGCAACAATATCATCTTCAAACCATGCATCTTCAAGGACAGGGATTATGGCGTCTTCATCGACAGGAAAAGTTTTGTATTTGCTTTTATCTAACTCCCCTCCCGCAAAGGCAAGGCCGGGTGTGTCGAGGGAATAGCGGCCTGCCATACAGCCTACTGCATAGGACAGGAAGGATTTTATATCTCTTTCCAGATCTGCTTTTCTTATGGTTATGTCTTTGTCTTCCACTTCAAATGTGAGTTCATCTTGAAGTCCGTAGATTTCTATGAAGAGGCGGTTCAGTTCTTCTTCGTTGGATTTCAGTTGATTAAATTGAGTTTCTGTAAAGGATCGCCAGAAGGTGAAGGCAGAGGAGATTTTGCCGTCTGTTCTGTGCTGAATGAAGGGGTGAAGCTGGAAGTCCCATGAGCTTTCGAAGGAGTCCCAGTCTCTGCGTGAGATCTGTATACATTCTTCTGCAAGGGTGTCTATAATGGTTTTTATGGATTCGTCTGAAGGGAAGATGATTGGGAGGTTTCTTACATCTCTGACTTGTAAAGCAACTGTAGAACTACATATCTCTATAAATCCCATAGCTATTTTTGTATTTAAAAAGCTAAGAAAATAATAATAAGTATGATCATCTTTGAGAAATATTGAAGAACCTGTTACATCAAATGTCGAATCTTCACTTAAAACTCTAAAACTATTTAAACCAGAAGTCAGTAAAGTCCAAGTAATTCCTTTTTTATACCAAAGATATTCTGGTATAATTCTGCAAATTTTATCTTTTTTATAATGTTCTCTAGCTTCTATAGACCAATCGACAACTATATCTATATTTCCATACCATCTTCTATATTCTCCTCCTTTCGCATAAAACAACCATTTATTATTAATTCCTACGTTATTATTTTCCACTTCCCAAAAAAACCTCAAAAATTTATTATTATCACCTGTCTTATTTTGTCCATCAGATATTGTATATTCGTAAAATAGAGTATTGTTAAAAACCTGCTTTATATTATTACTTACCCAATACGCAATGGGTGTCCCAGGAATTTTAAAGAAATCTGCTTGTATAATATGAGAAAACTTATGTTTACAACTTAGAAATTCTTCTTTTTTTTGTTTTGCATTATTAAAATCTATGAGTCTAATAAATACAGGCTTATAATTATTAATATTTTTATTCATAATCACAAAAGTAGTGCTTTGAACTACTTCTCCGCCAATTTCTTCAAAAGCTCTAGGTCCAAGATGTATCATCGAAGATATTGTATTTATGTTTAAAATCTTCTCTCTTAATTTTTGAAAACTAGATAAAAACATCCAGGAATGTTGTGTAATCATTGCTATTAATTTTATTTCTTTTGTTAATTTTATACATTTCTCCATAAAGCAGGCAAATAAATCACCTTTAGAATCAGAAAATTTTTCATCTATATAATTAGAAATTTGATTATTGATGCCTTTCCTCCCCATATAAGGCGGATTAGTAACGACCACATCATACTTCCCTGCCAGTATCCCTGCCTGTTTTACAAGCTCCTCAACCTTCTCCACAACAGCATGAGAGAACAAATCACATTCCTTCTTAAACCTCTTCAGTTCCTTATCTATCTCTTCCCTGTCAAAATCCTTAACCTCTATTAAAGAACCATATTCCTTACCATCAATGAACTTTCTGCATAATCTCTTCAGAGCAGGATAATCCTGAAGGTGAATTTCCTCATCTACAAAAAATTCATGAATTGAACACAGGTTAAGGTTCAAATCCTCTTTAAATATATCACTGTCATATTCTCTGGCCTTCATCATAAGGGAAAAACAGGCTAACTGGGCAGATCTGTCATCTATATCAAGTCCGTACAAATTCTCTGTAAGAATTAATTTCGGTATTTCTTTTTCGGAATAACCGGCATTTCTGTAAATCTCTGCCAGAACTTTGAAGGCATATACAAGAATATGGCCTGAACCCATACAGGGATCAAGGACTTTTATATCTTCAGGTCTTATATTCCTGTCTATAATCTCATCTAACTGCTTCTGCACTTCCGGCTCCTGTTCTGCCGGCTCTATATAATATTTCCACCTGTCCTGAAGGT
>DAIOEN010000141.1:0-18764 GCA_036746235.1 Vulcanimicrobiota bacterium
TTTTTCCCTGCCTGAAAATAAATCGGAACTTCTGGGAAGAATGTTCAGATACATAATATTTTCCCTGTATATATTTTTATGATTGATTTATAATAACCTGTTAAACTTTAAGAGTCAATATATTATCATTTTTCACTTTTTTCATCATATGTGATCCCGCCCCGGTACCTCTTTAAAGGTGTACATTTCATTTATAGAACAGATAATTTACGAACTTCGTTATATTTATATGAAAATCTTGACGGGCAATGCCTGACGCGATTAGAGTTTCTCATTACTGGTTGTGACTGAAATCAATAAAAAATTATTTTTTAATTACTTAAGTTTTTGTTAAGAAGATCAAATCGAAAACTACCCGGGTATTTCTCTGAAAAAACCAGAGATGAATTTAATTTTTCATGGATAAAGTAGAACTCGGAAGTTTCTTTTTCTACATCTATACCATTTTTTTTCAAATCAATTATCATATTACTGCAAAATTCTTTTACTTCTATTTCATTGAAGAGTAAACTTTTGATAAAATCCATATAATTTTTAGTTGAAAATTTCCTTCTGAAAATGATTTCAACCTTTGAGTCTGGTAATCTGTAATCTAACATATTGTTACCTTCTTTCTTTATTAATTTTCTGTAATATTCAGATTATATTATCAGTATGTGAAAGGCAAGTCAAAAGTGTGTCAATTTTTTTATATGCATAAAAGATTGATTTTACCTTTTTCTGACCTTATTATGGGCATGTTATAATTAAAAATGAGAATAATCAATATTCAGGTGTTATAAACCTTATATAAATGATTTGCTTTTTCCTTAAACAGAAATATTTTCTCTGTCGAGTAGTAAATATTGTATCGAGAGTAACTCACCTGTAAAAGGATAATTTTTGCTTCTTCTTCTTAAATCACCCTGCAGAAAGGACAGAATATAAATGACACACTTTTGACTTGCTTTTCACATGATAATAAATATAAACTGTACCTGTTAAAGATATTTTAAGGAGGTACATAGAATGGGAATAGGAATAGGAAATACAAATAATTCGAATGCTTTAGTAAATAATTATTTCGGCGGTTCACCGCCGGGACAGATGGACATGATGCCTCAGAATTCTATGATGCAGATGATGATGCAGACCATGCAGATGATGATGCACATGATGCATGGGTTAACAGGAGGTCCATGCCAGCAAATGGGTGGTATGATGCCGGGAATGGGTGGTATGATGCCGGGAATGGGTTCTATGGGATGTTTCAGTCCTGTGATGGGTAACTGTCTGGGGAATTTCATGGGTATGGGGCAGAGTCCTTTGATGGGAGGCATGATGCCAGGTGGAGGGGGAATGCCTTTTTCCGGTGCTTATGCAGGACCTGGTGGAGCAGGAGCTTATGCAGGTGGACCAGGTGGATCATTTGCAGGAGCCTATGCAGGTCCCAACGGAGCAGGTGCAGTGGCAGGAGCAGGTGGCCCTGTGTCAGGTCAGTTCTCTGATATGATAAATATGGAAGCAAGGAAAAACGGTGTTGACCCGGCACTTGTAAAAGCAATAATAAAAAATGAATCAAATTTTAATCCCAGAGCTACATCACACTGTGGAGCACAGGGACTCATGCAACTTATGCCGGGAACTGCAAGGGGCCTTGGAGTTCAGAATGCCTATGATCCGGGACAGAATATCATGGGTGGAGCAAAATATATAGGTCAGTTAATGAAACAGTTCGGTGGTGATATGAGACTTGCAGTAGCTGCCTACAATGCAGGCCCCGGTAATGTAAAGAAACATGGAGGAGTCCCGCCCTTTAAAGAAACACAGAACTATGTAGTGAAAGTAATGGCAAGTTACCAGGAATATAAAACACAGGGTTAAATCTGTAAGATTATAAAGAAATGATTAACCTGTGATGTGAGGACAGGTTTTCATTACCGGTTATGACTGAAATCAGTCATGGCCCTTTGTAAAAGATTGCCACATGTTTATTAAAAGGTTTGACACTCTTGAGACTTGCTTTTCACATGAGAAGAACTATAAAATATTAAATAATAAATAAGATTTTAGAAAGGAGTAAAAAAATATGTTAATTGGACAAACAACAGGTGCAGTAAAAACTCAGGTACAGACCGGTACTGTAAAAAAACAGGAAGGAGATTTATCCAGGGATAAAGTAGAAACAGGTTCTTCTGGCTGCGGATTTGTAGATCAGATGTCAAAGCTTAAAGAAATAGCATCTAACCGTTGCTGTTGTGGAGATAAGTCAACCATTGAGGAAGAGGGACATTCAACAGAAGGCAGTATAAACGATAATTTTGCTCAATATCCCAATGCTGTTGTTGAAAATCCCGGTACAGGCGAAGTGAGGCCTCTTGGTGAACATGTTCTGAGTGAAAAGCTGAAGAAAATAAACAATCCCGCTACACCTATCGATGAAGCAATATCACTCTGGACATCTTATAAGAAAGATGCAGAAGCATATTTAATTAATCCTGTAAGCTTCGGGAGAGATTTCAGTGATTTTTCATATGTAAAAACCAATGATTCCAATCTCCAGGTTGTAGGCTTCCCGAAACCAGAAAGTTTAAGTGGCTCAATGATTGAATGGACTAATTATATACAGGAGAAAAACCCTGATGGAACCATATCCCTTACTCCTCTACAGCCGGAACAAATGGAAGAAGGGTCCTTTAACCTTGAACATTACACCGATGGTCACATTTTCCCCGATGGAGGTCTGGAACTTAAGTTTACTTCACAGGCCAGCAGTATTCTGATTACAGAGGGCACCAATATGTTTGTTAAAGTAGATGGTGAATGGGTGAAAAATCCTGCAGGAAAAATATAATCCTATTTATCCATTATAGTCAAAGTAGATGGTAAAGTGATGAAAAACCTCATGTGGTTTGTGATTATTGTTGAAACATAATGAAACAGGAGTTACGCATGTAACTCCTGTTTCATTAGACATTTCTTTAATTTTTAAAGAGTGAAAAATGAAGAAATATAAAACTTCAAGCATTATGTGCAGCATGAAAAAAATCACACACTTTTGACTTGCTTTTCACAAAATAATAACTATATAATTTATCTATAATAACAATAACTTAAACTGAAAGCAGGTGAATTATGGGCATTAATACACAATATAATTCAGGACAACAAAAAACCAACAGGCTGGAAGATGTTTTAAACTCGATTGTTAAAGGTAACCAGAATAAACTGTCTGCTGCTGGAGGCAATTTTAATAATAAATTTATTAAACCTATTGCAGGCGGAGAAAGCCAGCTAATTCAAGGTATGCCCGGTATAAATGATGGATCCCCTATGTATAAAAGCTTCAGTCCTGAAATGAAAAATTCTCTGGGCAATTTTCTTGGAAAACCCGGTGAAGGCCTTGAAATACCAGGTATGAGCGGATCTTCAGGAGAGACTTCTGTACCAAACTATTCAGAAATTTTTTCACCTGTAAAAACCGATAATAAACCTGATGAAGATGATAAATTTGTTGATGGACATAAACTTGCTGAAAAAGCCAGTAACTGGAAAAACAGACATTTTCATCCGGGCCAGACTGAACAGTGTGCAAATTTCGTCAGAAATGTAATTAAAGAATCTGGAAATAATGCAGGAGTGACCAGAAAAGCATCAGATGGATGGCCAACAGGACCGGGGTTTGCTAACAGTTTTGCCGGCGATGATATAGGGAAAAAGATATCAAATAAAAAAGATTTAAAAGAAGGAGATATTATATTATTTAAAAATACCTATGGCAATTATCGTGATGGAACAATTACTCATGTAGGTATTTATACAGGTAATGGCAAATTTGTTCACAGACCTACAGTAAATAAGCCGGTAAAGGAATTGAGACTCGAAGATTTCGGACACTTTTCACAGGCCAGAAGGCTCTATAAATAAAGGGTTAAAAATAAGGAGGCATTTTATTATGGATATAACAGGAATAAAAGCTAATTTAACACAGCCCCAAAAAGTTAAAACCTCAGAGAAACCTTCATCAGATTCAATAGATAATTTCAGCAAAGGTGAAATTTCAAAAAAGTTGGACGCAGATATAATGAAAGAAATGAATAAAACTTTGAATTCAGGCGGAATTTCACAGATTTCATCCGATATAAATACTCCCGATGAAGAATATCCAAGGCATTTTACAGATGAAGAAAAGAAACTCTTTAAAGAAATTTTTCCGGATCTGGATGTAGATAAAACTGTAGTTACAGCACCGGCAACTATGGATTATAACTGCATATCCTGGACTGTGGGAGAAACAAAACAGTGGTTCTGGCCTCCAAAAATGTACTACTGGCGCCATCCTGATCAGTCTGCTTTTGATTTATTTTATGAGAAAAATGGATTTGTCCGTGCTGAAAAAGGAGAAATAGCAGTATGGGGGAAACTTGATGGATACCTTCTTACCCATGGGTGTGTATCAGGCCCCGGTCATGGACCTTCCTGGGAAAGTAAATGCGGTGATCTTGCACAAATTCAGCATGAATTAAGTGAATTAGAAGGTAATATCTACGGTAAACCAGTCTCTTTTTATACCAGAGCAGGTGATGCTCCTGCAATGCAGAAGTTTGAGCTTATGGAAATAACCACTGAAATGAAGTCCAGGGCAAAAGAAAAAGCTTCACAGGTAAAACCGGAAGTGAAGGAGAATTTTGATAATCTCTACAATGAGTGGCAGAATTTCCGTAAAGACCCTGCCCTTCAGCTTTCAGCAAATCCTGAAGATTACTGTAAAACAAAATCTTTTGATGAAATAACAAAAATGGGAAGTTCTGTTATTCCCCTTCTTATGGAAAAAATGTCAGACGGTGACTTTTTCTGTCTTCAGGCTGTAGAGAAAATAGCTAAAGAAGGTAGAGGACCGGAAAGGGCTTTAAAACTTTCACAGGATGAACTGGTAAACAGTGAACAGAATAAATCATATTATATGTTAAACCGTTATATATCTTAGTACCGCGACAGGTAAATAATTATACAAAAACAAATGAATTGGCTCCTGTCTAGAGCCTGGCTCTGGAGGAAAAGATATACCGTACTAAAAGTAAGAGACTGTAAGAAAATAACCCTGGCAAATTATTAGAACGTTTATCATCCTGGAGTTACGCGTTACGCGTCACGATATAGGCTTTAAATATGATGAGGTTATTTCCAGACAAACCCCTGGATTTATCATCACCTGTAAACTTATAAGAGAAAATGTCTGCCAGATATGCAGGAGATAGATTGAAGAATAATTTTACATTTTTTTAACATATTTTTATTGAATGTTTAAATATAATATGGTATTTATAACATATAAGGGGTGATTATATGTCAGTTATAGGTAATCAAAATCAAATTAAATCACTGTGGCAGAAAGGCCCTGATGAAAAATTTCCTGCCGGCACAGATGAAATTAATAAAGATAAGGTACATATAGGTACATCTTCTGAAACAGGAGAAAATACCTATCTTTCTTCTACTGATTTTATACAGAAAGTCAGATTGGAAACTATGAAAGAAACTCAAAAGATAAAAGATAGTTATCTTCCTGTGGCAGAATGGAGCGGAAGGTTAATAATGCCGGAAAAGAGTGAAAGAAAATATGATGGTGGTGTATATATTGAAATAGAAAATGCGCCGGAGAACTGTTCTTCTCTTAAAGGTCAGAAAATCTGGCTATCATACAGAGGAAGTTCAGATGGAGGAGAAAGGTCTGCCATGGTTATAAGAGATGTAAAATTCTCTTCTGCTTCAGAAAAAGAAATGAAAAAAGGGAATATACTGCCTGAAAGATTGAATAATCTTTCCCTTGTATCATCTCTGGAATCCCTGGCAGGAGCAAGGAAAGATGATTCGGTAAGGGTTATGCTTTCAGATGTAAAGGTTACAGATGACGGTAAAACAGGGAAAATTCTGAAGATCGATAATGAACCTGTCATGATAGAAGGTAATGAAATGGCCCTTGTCAAGTTCCTATCTTCTGAAGGTGACAGAGGAGAAACTCTTAAAATCGTTCATTATAATAAAAATACAAAAGATTTTAACGGCCCTGAAGAAGAGGTATATCTGGAAGAAAAAGGCAGCCATGATCATCCTCTTATTACTATGAAAAATATTGAAAATTCACCTCTTAATCCTCAGGGATGGTATATTTACGGACACAGAAATGAAGAGGGTAAGTTCCTTATAAATGGTATGGAGCCACGGGAACTTATGAAGGTTGAACCTCAGAATGTCATAAGTGATCTGAAATCATCCAGAAATTATATAGAAAAAGAGAACTGGTTAAATACGCCTGAGAGAAAAGGACTTGTAGAGAATGTTCTTCTCTCTTCTTCTGATGAAAAAGGAACAAATTCTTTTAAAGAAGGGGAAGATTATCTTTTATGTCATATCTTCGGAGGTATAGGAGGAGAAGGGGGAGATAAGGCGATTGCAGGAATTACTACAGGCCACTTCTCTTTTGGAAATGCGAAGATCGTGAAAGATCCTTTTACAGGTGAACCGAAATTTGACATTACCTATAAACAGGTTTACGGCCAGGGTCCTAACGGTGTGGTTTCAGGTTCTTCCAAATGGCATAACTATATGGGAAGTACTGCCAGAGGGTGGATGTACTCAAGGCCTGTAACAGATATAGTAGTAAGATTTCCTGAGATGAATACAAAATTTAAGATTAATGGCAGAGAAATTTCCTTTATGGATATCCTTAACGGTGAAGTGGAAAAAATGATGGCCCGTTACAGAATAGGTGACGGAGACGGTGTGGCCATAGTAAATTCTACCAATTCATGTGTTCAGGATTCCAGTCAATCTCTTTATGCTGCCATATATAATTTAAAAGAACTTACTCAGAAGAATCCTTCTTTTATGAAGTGGGTAAAGGAAAATCCAGAACACAGGGATGTCATTGCCTATAAAAAACTTTCAGAATTAAGTTCATCTCTTGAAAAAATTGTAAAACCTGCCGGTATATCAAGACCTGACTGGAAATCCTATGCAGAAACAGGATATTTCTCTGTTGAAACAGGAGGGGTTATGGGTGCAGTTTTGAAAACTCTTCTTTCCTGGAAAACTGTAATGCCAAGATATGCCGATGATAAATTCGCAGAAGTTTTTCTTGACAATGGTGCAAGTCTAATGGCATTAAAAACAGGACAGATAGGGGGAGAACAGGAAAATCGCTATCCCACTGCTCCTACATATCCTTTCAGTAATCAATAGATTCAGAAATTACTTAAAATAAAAGAGTCACTATAGTCTTTATGGTGACTCTTTTATTTATTAATAATTAAAAATCGTACAATCCGAAATGATCTGTCTGAAGTTTATTTCCTGTAGCTACAGAAAGTAAAAAACCACCTGCAAATCCACTTACAGCTCCTGCAGGACCGAGAACCGCTCCCCCTGCCATAGCACCGAGTCCTGTTCCGATAGCTACAGGATAATGAGAAGCTATATTTTTCCATAAATTACTTTTATCTGAATAAACTACTGTTCCTTCTATATTCTGAAAGTTATCGGGACTTACTGCATTTTGGGCCAGTAAGGTCGTGCCTGGGACATCAATTTTATTCGGCATTGCCTGAAGTCCTTATAATACACTCCCTGTAATTGCTATAAAAGTTTGGATGGCTTTTTGCTTTTTAATATACAGTAAATTAAATATAAATTAGCTGATCTTCTCTGTCAATTATGCCCCTGTTAATATTTTGTTAACTTTTTAATCAAATTTTCTTCCTGGAATAACCTGTTTTAACTGCATGTTGTAATATTAAACTGTTTTAGATGTGAAAAGCAAGTCCAATGAAGATGACATTTTTTATATGACTTATAGATTCCTGTGAAAACTATTTAATTTTCAACTTTTATTTTTATTCTGTCATGTTCCCAGAGAACTTCCATTGGTCCGGAGAGAGTAAGTGCTTTCTGAGTATTTTTATTTTCCATATACCAGCCGATGGCAAGAAAATTTCCTTCCCTGCCGGGATGTGCTATTAATTTAACAGTGTAGAGATTATCTTTTGAGCCAGTAATAATCCCTGTTCCATTGATAGGAGTAAAAGGGCCGTAGAGACTGTCTGATACGAAACAGTGCAATCCTGTCTGTGGCCCTCCTGTCTTTTCTGCCCATTCAGGGTTATAGTCCTTTTCCTGGCAGGAGAAAAAGAGATATACTTTCCCGTCTTTTTGAATTATTTGAGGTACTTCCATCTGAGCATATAGACCGGGCGCAAGGACAGGAGGCTTAACTTCATAGGGCCCTTCAATGTTATCTGCTACGGCTAAAGCTATACATCCTTTATATGTTTCATGACCGTTTTTTGTTTTTGCTGTAATATACATAAGATATTTTCCATTTTTTTCATCTTTTATGACAAAAGGGTCACGCCATGCTCTGTATACAGGTGATATTTCCATTGTTTCATACCATGTGCCATCAGGCACTGAAAGGGGTTTATCACTTCTTTCCCATGTTACTCCATCTTCTGATGTGGCAAGTCCTATCCTCTGAAACTGGCCGTCTCTGTGATTTCTTGCAGTATAGAAAAAGAGATATTCTCCATTATCTTTTTTATATACGTTACCTGTCCATATGGGCCCATCATCCCATGAACCTTTCGGCCCTGACATAAATGTAGGCCCTATATCCTTCCAGTTAATAAGATCTTTAGATATAGCCTGCCTTACTGCCGCTATATCATGTCTGCTCTCAGGGTCTCCGTTATCAGGTGCGTCAAGATGATAGAGCCTGTAAAGAATTTCACCATTTATTTCATCTTTTAAAACCCAGGAATCCCATAAATATCGCCCCTCAGGACAGTAGGATTTTATACTGTCATCTGCAAAGGCAGTATTTTTATTTATTTTAGTGAAAAGACACATACATATTATTAAGATTAAGAGTGAAAATTTCATTTTTATCATCTCCATATTTATATAGTAAGTATTTTAAATTATAACATAACATATAAACAGATATAAGTTACTTTTAACAAAATGCTTGTAAATATTACATATGATCATTAATCGAGTGGCTGTGGGTTCAATCCTATCTCCCCTGCATACCTGGTGGAGTAGCTCAATAGCAGAACACTAAAAGTAGCAGATTTAACTTGCATATCTTTTCTATTTTATTGAATCTGAAGAAGGGAAGGTTTTTTCTTTCTTCCCGGAGAATTTATAAAGATAACATATAAGGGGGCTATCTTAATGGCAAAGAAATATACAGTTTTATATATTCTTTTTTTAATTTTTTTTATCTCATCATGTAACAATAAAATAAATACTCCTGCACCATCTCCCACACCTGTACCCTCTCCATCTCCTGCAGTTGATCCTAATCAAAAACCTCTGATTTTATCATGTATACCCTATGCAAGTGAACTTAAACTTACTGAAGGATGGCAGTGCCTCGCAGATTACCTCTCTGCTTATATGGGAATACCTGTGAAATTTGAGATGAAAAAGACATATAAACCACTTGTTGACGGACTTAAATCAGGTGAGATAGATTTTGCCAATACAGGTCCTCTTATATATGTGAAAGCCCATGACGTAGCAGGTGCAACACCTCTTGTAAAACCTATTCCTGTCTCAGGTAAAAGTCCTTTTTATCAGAGCTATATTATTGTCAGAAAAGACAGTGGAATAAAGACTATTTCACAGCTTAAAGGCAAAAAATTTGCCTTTACGGATAAAGAATCCGCATCAGGTTTTCTCATACCTGTTCTTATACTTACAGAAGCAGGGGTAAAGGATTTTAAATTTTTCTCTGATGTACTCTATACGGGAGATCATGATTCTTCTGTCAGTGCCGTTTATAATGGTTATGCAGACGGTGCCGGTGTGTCCAATTATTTATTCGCCAAAGGCACAAATGAACGTCTCGTTGACCTTGAAGTCATAAAAAAGTCAGATCCTATTCCTACTGCTCCTATTGTAGTCAGGGCAAACATGCCTCCTGATGTGGTAAAAAAAATAAAAGAGGCTTTTCTGAGTATAGATCCTGATAAAAAAGAAAACAGATATTTTCTGGATTTAATTCAGGTCAAAAGCTATATTGAAGCCTCTGATAAGGAATATGAGCCTATCAGAAAAGCCGCAAAAGCCATTGAGAAAATGGGGTTCGGAACTGAATAAATGAAAGAGTTTTAATTCAATCCTTTATTTTAAGAATCTCAATTCTGGAACTGAATATACGAAAGAGGTGCCCTTCTATGACTTGTAAGATATTATTTTTTTTATCTTTTCTCTTTTTTTTTATTATTTACCCCGCTGAATCTGAGGAATTTGTTTCGCCGTCTCTTAACTCAGACATTCAGGAACATACTGATTTAATAGATTACGTACTTTCAAAAGAAAATCTCAAAAGATGTGATATTCATACATCACGATTTACAGTAGAAAATCTTCTGAGAAAAAATACTGCCGGTCTTTTTGTACCTCATTTTAAACAGTGCTGGGAAGATCCTTTCTATTTCCCGAAATTTACGAAACGTGTCTGTAATGATCTCGGTAAAAACTGGAAAGGTGATAAAGGCATATATAATATTCTTCTTGCTTCAGAAGAAAGAACAGGTTATGTGTCAGGAAGGCTTGAAAAATATCTACCTTCTCTTAAGGTTGACAGTGAGAGACCGGTAGAGAAAGCCCTTCAAAAACTTTATATAGATGTCTGGGGAAAAGATTTTAAAGGTAATATATTCTGTAAAATTAATGGTAAAGATTATAATATATCATTATCTTCTTTAGCGGAATCTGATATGTTTTCTCCTCTTCCAGAGAAACTTCAGCACCTCATGGCAGAACATCTTCTTGCCCATTTAACTGCTTATAAATACAGAAATAGAGCTTTTAGAGAAATGGAAAAAGAAAAATTTAATCAATTATACTCTACAGGAAGATATCATTTTCTTTCCGATAGGGATAAAGAGGATAAAGGTTTTTTAGAGACTGTTGAAAAAGAAACAGGAGAAGATTCTATAGAGCTTGAGTATGATATGGCCGGAAAATTTGATTACAACGATATGTACTTCGGCGGATTGCCTCTTGTTATGAGTGTAATAAATATAAAAAAATTCCTATCTGACCCGAAAGAAGCTTCTTCTGTTGTTGACGGGAAAGAAACACAGGGGAAACCTATAGATATTTCCGGTATATCGGTTGAATTTGACACACCTTTCGGAAGATTTGCCTTTCGCGGTTCTTCAGAAGATAATGTCTATGACTGCAATAAGTATTTTTCCGTAATCGATACAGGTGGTAATGACCTCTATAAAGGGCCTGCCGCAGCTTCTCTTCCTGACAGACCTTCTTCTGCATTAATAGACATGTCAGGTAATGATAATTATATCTCTACAAAAGAAGATCCCTCTTCTCAGGGTTCCGGCATGATGGGCTATGGTATTCTGGTTGACTGTCAGGGAGATGATCTATATAAGTCTTATGATAATTCCCAGGGAAGTGCATTTTTCGGAGTGGGACTTCTGTGGGATGAGGGAGGAAACGACTCTTTTATAGGAAGAAATATGACCCAGGGCGCTGGTGCATATGGTATAGGAGATCTTGTAAATATCGGCGGCAACGACACTTATTATTGTTTTCAGTGCGGCCAGGCTTTTGGCTATGTCATAGGCTGCGGCATTCTTCTTGATACAGAAGGAGACGATTTATATACAGGAGAAACCGGACATAAGAATCCTGAAAAAAACCTTGTAAATCCTGCAGATCTCGGGCATGACAGCAAGAGAAACTACAATTTCGTCCAGGGGGCAGGATGGGGAAGAAGGGGAGATCTTTCTGACGGTCACTCTATGGGCGGAGGAACAGGGATTTTAGTAGACATGGCAGGAAACGATCATTATGAGTGTGGTGTTTATGGACAGGCCACAGGCTACTGGTACGGTACAGGTATCCTTTATGATGCAAAAGGAGATGACTCTTACGAAGGAAGTTTTTATGTTCAGAGCGGTACAGCCCATATGGGTATGACGGAACTGCTCGATGAAGAAGGAAATGATACTTACAGGGTCTGGAAAGCCATTTCACAGGGTGGAGCCCATGATTTTTCCCTTTCATGGTTTATAGATAAAAAAGGCAATGATAAATATCTCTGTTTTGAAGAAGAAACTGATAAAAACGGACAGACAGTAAAGACTTCGGGAGGCGTAATGATCGGTTCTGCAATTACTAATTCCCTTGCTTTTCATATAGATTACGAAGGTGATGATCTTTACGAAGCAGTTAACTCCACCACGCTGGGATACTGTCTCATGAGAACAGGCCCTGACAGCTACCGTTATGATGAATGGACCTGTGCTATTATGATAGACAGGGGCGGAAATGATACTTATATAAGGAATATTGACAGAAATATCGAAAAAGATGTACCGTCTGACTGGCCTGTTCCTGCCAATAATTCCCTCTGGCAGGAAATATGCCGCAACGGAAACAGGAAATTATCTTTCGGAACAGGACTGGATTGTATGAAAGGTTCAGTAAAGGAAGCAGAGTATTAAATAAAAAGATTGGAACCATAGTGAGAAAGACTTTTCATGGAAGAAAAGATAAAATCCACGAAAATAGATAGAATGAATAAATATATTTCCATTAGTGATTGTGAAATATGCCGGATAATAGAACAGAAAATACATATAGATCTTCAGAGGGAACAGAAAATTCCTTCATGGATAGAAGATTTATTGACTATTTATAAAATAAATGAAACTCCACACAGCTATGCTGAAGCTATAAAAATGTTGAAGAAATGTTCTCTCTGTAGAACTTATTATAGTTATGAGCGGTATAAAGATGAAGGAGAACATTTTATGGATATCCCATATGATAATGTCTAGATAAAACATTATAAAGGAGCCAGAGAGTAGAAGACTGGCTCCTTTATGTTGAATCCACGTCAGATATCGCCTCTGACACATCGAACATAATTATATATGCGAATGGCATCACCCTGGGGGCCGTTGCCTGTGGGATAATCTGCAGGATTACCGATTTTGGGGTCACTTCTCTGAGCACCTGCTCCGTGCACATCATGCCAGGCTCCTCCCATATATCCCAGGGCTCTTCCGAAAGCAATGTAAATTGCTGCACTGCCCTGACCTGTGGATGATACGTGGGTTGTACCTGTCCAGTAATAAGGATAGTCACTCTGATCTGCTTCATTAATGATGGAGGTGCATGTAAATAGAGAATTTATGGCAGCAGAACCTGTAGTATCAGGAGATCTTGTATAATCGACTATGGTCTGAAGTTCTTTTGCATCCGGTAATCTCCAGTCATTGTATCCCAGGTATTTCTGCGAATTTTTAGTCTGAACCCAGGCAAGAGCATCCTGCCAGTTCATGCCTGTGCCACTGTCTTTCTGATCCCACATCAATCCTGTGGCATTATCGGTAATTGTTCCATTTCCATTATTTACAAAATTATTGACACCATAGGATGTATTGCCCCGGACACACTGTACGAAAAAGGTTTTATTACTTCCTCCCGGCATTGTGAGATCATATCCTTTTATTCTGCCGTCAGCGAAATTTACTCCGAAGAGCTGATCGTATCCGAGCCAGCTTTTATTAACATACATAGTAGATGAAGCATACTGAGAGTCAATGATACGTTCTCCTGCATCGGTCTGACCATAGGCAAATTTAAAATATGTCGTATCTATAAAAGGAATGAGCCCTGAAGTGGAAGTTCCTGTTACACTCGGATCAGTGCCTCTGAAAAGAATAAGAGAATAGAGTTCTTTAATTGAGGGGAGACGCCAGTCACTGTAACCGCCGTATTTAGAAGAATTCATTACAGATGGTCTGGCCTGCGCACCGGTCCAGGTGAGTTTATCATCGGCGGTAATAGAACTATCACCATTTGTATCAGGACTGCTCTGCCAGGTAAGACCCGTATTATTGTCGTATACAGTAAGGCCATCACTGCTGAGTGTGTATGATGGAACTTTACCATTGAACTGCGAGTCCTGCCCGTAGAAGGCACTGCCCTGTGATGGAGGAGTAATTTCAGAAGAATTATTATAGGATTTACTTTGATTTGTATCTACTACCGTATAGGGCCGGTAGCCTGTTACAGGTATTGATGTGGGAGTAACTGTAGCTGGATTAGCGGTAATTGAAGGCGTGGGAGTATTTATATTGACAGGATCTATAGAGGAAACGCTTCCGCTGCCACCACATCCGGCAAAAAGAATAGAAATTACAATTATTACAGTGATTGCATTCAGGATGGTCATAAATAATACCTCCTTAAGATAATATTGAAAAATCACCGGTTATATTATAAGAACGATAATAATGAAAAAATATTGTGTCAAAAATTAATAATTCCTCCGTTTGTTATAGTCTTTTATCTATAAGCTCTGTTATTCTGTAAAGTGTTTTTTCTTTTGAAAGTAATACCATTCCGGGGGAAACCAGAATGGTATTACTTCTATATGACTTTTAATGGAAATCAGTAATTTGTGTACCAGTTTGAAGGAGCAGAAGTCTGTCCTGCATTTGAAGGCATACTTCCCACACCGAACATAAAGTCAGTCCCTGGTATTTCAGGGGTATCTATAGGACTTGAATAGAGGTACGACCCTGCTGGCACCACATTGAGGTTTCTGATTTTTACCAGGGTGGCCCTCTGTGTATCTGTGAGGGTCTTATTTACTGCTGCGAACCTTGTAGCATAAAGGGTAGACATCTGTCCGTCCAGTTCACCGTATCTCTGAATGAGGGTATAAACCATTGATTTATCTATGGTACCTCCTGTCATAGCCTTTCTGAGTTCATTGGCAACAGTAGTTCTTATCTGTGCTATTTCGTTGAGAGCAGATCTTTGCTCATCTATAATACCTGTTATGAGGGCTTTCTGCTCGGTATTAAGGGTATTGAGAAATTCCTGGCCGCTGTTTCCTGTAAGTGTAGTGTCTATAAAGTAATTGGGATCGTTCATTGCAGGATAATCCTTCATATAAAAAGCACCGAAGTAAGTGCCGTGTCTTTCCGGGCAGAAATATATATCTGCATTAACACTGCCTTTATACCAGGAGAATAATTCACTTGCATAGGTCATAACAGCCACAAACTGTGTATTTGTCATACTCTGTTTGAGGGCTGTGTCTTCCGGAACATCAGGCCATGTTGCATAGTTATTGAACGCCATTTTTGCCAGATAGGCTTTCTGCTCATCCGTAAAGGAATTGATTATGGCTCCAACGACTACGGCACGGTTATAGCTCAGGTCTGCATCATTTTTATATAGTGCTGCAGTGTAAAGGGAAACAGCCTGTGTATTAAGGCCTGTAGAGCCGGAAGGTATGTTACCTTCCAGGTTTCTGCGAAAAGCATTTGTGAGAAGGAAGCGGTTATAGGCAAAGGTGACATAAGTAGGAGCCTGTTCTTTTGCGAGGGCCACGAGTTTAGCTTTCTGTGAGTCATTTAAAATATAGATGACATTATTTGCCACTCTGCTGAGGAAGGTTGTGTTGTGTCCGTATCCGGCAGTGTCGACATCTCTCATATATTGAAAACCGAAGAAATCAGCAACTTTACCAGGTGGAAAAAAGGTGTCTGCACCGCTGCTTCCTGTGATAAAAGCGAGGCCGCTGAATGCGATGGTTGATAACTGTGCATTGTCACTCATTGCCTGTGTAAGGCTGTATGTATTATTATTGGTGGTTCCCTGTGTCGGAACCGGTGTTGCCGTGGGATTCGGCCCCTGTGCAGGAGTCTGCCCCGATTGAGGAGTCTGTCCCGATTGAGGAGTCTGTCCCGATTGAGGAGTCTGTCCTGATGCAGGAGTTGCTGCAGATGTTGGTGCAGGTGTTTCTATTGCCGAAAAAGTTGTAATACCTGTCCCTCCGCCACCGCCGCAGCCTGTTATTAATGACATTACACTTAATATAAGCATACTGATTAGAATTGAAATTACATGCCTTTTCATAATAAATCTTCCTTTCTTTTGTAAAATTTATATGGTTTGCAGTAAAAACTGCTTATAAGTAATAATATAATCTCTCTGTGAAATTCCGGTGAAATTAATCACTTTTTACAAATCTTGTATAAGAGACTTTCATTTCTGCAGTGGCGAGAATATGGTTTTCCATAGCTTTCTGCATAACATCATAGTCGACCTGAGCGGCTGGAACGCTGAGTTCCAGTGATGATTCCGACAGGGCATAAAGGGTATATATATAAATTTTTTCGCCTGGACCGCTGGAATGGGGCGGTGCATATTCAGTCAGACCGTTGACACTGTTAGTCCCCGGGGTACCAATATCTTTCACATTTTTTGGTAAACTCCGGACATTTTGAGGTATATTATAGAGAATCCAGTACCATTTAGTTTTTCCCTCTGGATCAAGATGGTGCATAATAAGGGCGTAGCTTTGCGTTTCTGCCGGAGCACCGCTCCATTCAAGAGGCAGAGTTGCACCTGAGCCATCTCCTGTGTAATCTGCAGGCAGAACTCCGCCATCAGCTACTTCAGGACTGGACAGGATAAATGAGACGGTAGTGGCAGGTGTCTGGTTTACAACCGGTGTTTCTGTCTGTAGATTCTCCGTAATGGTTGTAATACCTGTACTTCCTGAAGAACCACATCCTGTTAATAACATTAAAGTCAGTATAAATGTAGATGTCAGGACTGGCCATAAAGTCTTTTTCATAATAATATTCACCTCCTTATCAGAATGATTCTAGAAAGTTGGATAGTTATTACAGGACTTACGCAAAAAACAATGGAAAACCAGTCATTGCGAGCGAAGCGAAGCAATCCCACTGGTATACCGAAAACTGTTGGGATTGCTTCGTCGCTTCCCTCCTCGCAATGACAAAATGCGTAACTCCTGTTATTACAAATCCAGGCAAAAGAGTATCCTGAAATTTTTAAGCTTTTGTGGAACTGAAAAAAAAGATATACCTTAATAGAAGACCTTAATAGAAGACCTTTGTATAGCAATTCTAAAAAGTCTTGTCCTGGTTGAATAATTTGAGACTTTTCTTTTTAGAATTACTATAAAAACAGTTTCATTGAATTATGTGACTGTAAATTAAAAATGTACCTTTTTATGTAATATCTGCCTGCAGGTACATTTTATAATTTCTCTGTGAAATTTCGGTGAAATTAATTGAAAAATTATTTAAAATATATACCGTTACTTTTCTTTATCCCCTTGTTCCGGCGGTGGCTGTTTATTATCTGGCCCGTCCTGCTTCTCCTCTTCTCCCTGCCTTGTATAAGTTACCTTCATTTCTGCAGTGCCCAGGATATGATTTTTCATGGCTGAAAGAATTACATCAAGGCTGACCTCTTCAGAAGGGACTTTTAATTCCAGTAATTCTGAGAGAGCAAAAACCGTATATATGTAGGTCTTTGCTCCCGGGCCTCTGGAATGGGGCGGCGCATATTCCGTAAGGCCATTAATACTGTTATTACCCTTTATCCCCACATTTTTTACGTTTGTTGCCAGGCTGTGAACATCTGATGGTATATTGTAAAGAATCCAGTACCACTTGACTTTTCCTTCACGATCAATATGGTGCATAGTAAGTACATAGCTTTTTGTTTCTTCCGGGGCACCGCTCCATTCGAGCGGTAATGTAGCACCTGAACCATCACCTGTGAACTCTGCTGGAAGAGTTCCTCCGCTGGTCACTTCGGAACTTTTCAGAAGAAACGATTTGTATGTCCCCGCTGTATATAAAGATATTTCTTTCTCATCTTTTAAATCTCCATTTGGTTTATCTTTGTTATCCTGCTTGTTGTCAGGCCTGTTATCCTGCTTGTTGTCAGGCCTTTTTCTGTCATCTGCTTTCATAAAACTTTCAGGAGCGGTAAGCTGTCCGGCATTTTCAGGCATAGTTCCCGCTCCAAACAGAAAGTCAGTATTGGGTATTTTCGGCATATCTACCGGTGCTGAAAAACTGTAGGCACCTTTCGGCACAACATCCAGATTCCTGAGCTTTACAAGTGATGCTCTCTGGCTATCCGTAAGGGTTTTATTTACTGCTGCAAAACGGGAAGCATAGAGGGCTGACATCTGACCATCCAGTTCTCCATAGCGTTTAATCAGAGAATAAACCTTTTCTTTATCTATAGTTTCTCCTGTCATAGCTTTTCTCAGTTCATTACAGACAGATTTTCTTATCTGTCCTATCTCTTTAAGGGCAGGACGTTGCTCCTCAATAATTCCCGTGATTAAACCTCTCTGTCCACTGTTCAGAATATTCAGGAAATCTTTCCCACTGTCACCTGTAAGAGAGGTACTTATGAAATAGTCTGGATTATGCATGGCAGGATAATCCTTCATATAAAAACCGCCGAAATATGTTCCATGCCGTTCAGGACAAAAATAAACATCTGCTGTAATACTGCCTTTGTACCATGAAAACAATTCACTTGCATAGGTCATAACAGCAAAAGATTCTGTATGAGTCAGACTTCTTTTAAATTCTTCATCTTCAGGCACATCAGGCCAAGATAAATAGTTATTAAACTGCATTTTTCCTAAATAGGCCTTCTGGTCCAGTGTAAAAGAATTTATTATACTTCCGACTACAACTGCTCGGTTATAGCTCAAATTTGCATCGATTGTATAGAGATAGGCCGTATATTCAGAAACGGCCTTGCTGCTCAGACCTGTTGAACCTGCAGGTATCTTTCCCTCCAGATTTCTGCGGAAAGCATTCATAAGAATGAAACGGTTATAGGCAAAATTTGCATAAATGGGAGCCTGCTCCTTTGCAAGGGCT
>DAIOEN010000142.1:0-18671 GCA_036746235.1 Vulcanimicrobiota bacterium
GTAGCTATATCAAAATTTTCTTCTCCGCAGTTATTGCATATTATGCCCATAATTTTCCTTCCTGAATTGTCGTAACGCGTGACGCGTGACGCGTGACGCGAGGATTATATAATAGACTTGCTTCAACCGAGTAATAATTTACTGTAATCAGGGCTCACAATATCTTTCATAAATTCTGTAATATACTCCAGCACTCCTTCGACAGTTCGGTCCATATCTACATTATCTATTACAGGAACTTCATAGATTTTTGCCAGAGAAATTATGTAGTCCTGTAATTTTCTTATATTTTCAAAATTATCAAGATACTTCTTTGCCTGCCTTCTTACCAGTGTCTGATGTTCTCTGATAAAAAAGCGTTCTTTATGAAGTTCCATGTCATTTATTGAAATAATTACAAAAGCAATATTTGCTTTCTGAAAATATTCTTTTTTTATAAACCCGGGAACTATATGTATACCATCCATTACAAGACTTACATTTTCTTTTATAGCTCTTTCAATGATAGCCATAATTCCTACCGATACCTTTGCCACCTGTTCGCGAAAAGCTATTACAAGAGGATCTACACCATCCGGTATTGGATTATCAAAAGCCTCCCACGCAGTAAAAGAAGACTGATGGACACATGGCATAAGCTCGATAGAAATCATAGAACGCATAATTTCTCTTATGGCATCAGTAGAAAGTACTGAAGTGAGGCCAAGCCTGTGAGCTATTTCCACAGAAACTGTAGATTTACCTGCCCCTGTACCTCCGCCGAATAAAAGTATAAAAGGTTTTGAAGGATTTCTGACGCTCCTTCTCCATAAAAGGTATCTTTCTGCATATGCCTGTCCGCAATGTTTTTTTACTATATTATATGTTATGGATCTTAACTCGTCATTTGTCAGATTATATTTTCCCTGATTAAAAAGATATGTTTCTATTCTTTTGGCTATATCATAGGACAGACTCGGATCCAGACCTGAAGCTTTAAGGGTTTGAGACATTATTCCTTTTGAATAAGGAGAAACAGATGTTCCCCTGATTACTCCTATTCTTATGGCACTTACCCTGAGATATCTATTTTTTGCGTCTTCTCCGAATTTCTCTAATACATAATCGGCAACCATAAACTTTAATTCATCAGAAGTAAGATTTTTCAATCCTCTGCTTACAAGTTCATCCTGTATGATTGTAGCAATTTCATAGGATTCTTCCGTAGAAAGACCGGAATTTACCAGAGATTGTGTAAGAATACCCCTGGAAAAAGGGAACTGATAATCTTCTTTGATTACATATGGTTTGTCTACTACGTTTTTCATAAACTACTCCCCTGGCTATATCCGGCCATGGCCTGACAATCTTCATATATATCTTCCGGTAATCGATAGGTACCGATATGCAATCTTTTTACATCTTCTACATTACCGGTCCATGGCGATAAAACCTCGATAAAGCCCTTTTCAGGGCGAAAATCTGTTATAACACAGATAGAAAGACATTCATCACCGGTATTAAAAAATCCTGCAAGAAACATAAGAGGATCCAGAATATCTACAAAAGAAACAGAATAGCGTTTTTTTATCTCATGTATATTTCTTAATTCACATAATTGAGAAAGTCCTATAGTAAGCCTGTCTCCTGTTTTTTCTCCCCAGGTGACAGGAAAATCTACGGTAGAAGAAAGCCACCGCAACTCATTGGAATGTAAGAGATTATCTCCTGAGATATAATTTATTCCGGAAACAGCTGTAGACTGTAACTTAATTCTCACTTTTTTCGAATTTTTAAAATAACTTAAAAATTTTCTCTTTCTCTCAGATGCTCTGAATTCAGGGCTTTTTTTTCTTACATTTCCGTTTATTTCGATATGCCTCATTTGCTTTGAAGCATATCTGTAAGGATACAATATTGGCTCCAGTTCTCTCCCCCTGGAAAAAGCAAAAATAAAATCAGGATTGACCAGTTCTATTTTTGCCTGTTTTAAAGCTATAGCAGCAGAATCAGTAACAAAACCCGTTGTATCTATTATTATTCTGTCTGAAGAAAGACTTATTGCATAATCCAGTATTTTTTTTGTACCAATAACACAGGGAAGCAAATGTCTTACAGGTGATATGGCCCCCGTAAAATAAAGAGCTTTAACAGGAAGGTTTTCTATAGATTCTACCCTGTCTTCTACAGTGGCAAGACCTATAGTTGAAGGAGGACCTATAGTTGATTGTCCTATATCTGCATCAATAATAGAGACTTTGAGTTTTTTTTCGGAGAGATAATTTGCCATATATCTGACAAAGGTTGTCTTACCTGTATCTACATCACCTATTAATAAAGCCGTTTTACCATGACCGGCGAACTCTTTAAAAGTATCTTCCCATTCTTTCACTTAAATCACCTGATATCTTTATTGCTAAAGGAAGCTATGATTCCTCCGAAATATTTTAAATTAAAAAGCTCTAAAAGTCAATTCACTGCTCACTCTCTACTGAAACATTCAGAGACAATTCTTCCATAGAAAAAATTCTGTCTATATCCAGTATTATTACAAACTGATCATCTTTTTTACCCATACCTTTTATAAATTCGGTCTTGAGCTTCGTGCCAATCCTGGGAGGAAGTTCAATCTGAGAAGGCTCTATATTGAAAACTTCCTGAACCGCATCTACGAGAGCACCGAGTGCTATAGTTTCACCTTCCAGTAAAACCTCTACTATTACAATACAGGTACTTACCGTATTATCCCCTTTGGCCATATCAAATTTCAACCTCATATCTACAACAGGCACAACACTGCCTCTGAGATTAATAACTCCCAGTATAAAATCAGGCATACGGGGAACATGAGTAATCCTTGTATAATCAAGGACTTCTCTCACTTTTGATATATCCAGAGCAAACAATTCTCCACCAAGAGTAAAAGACAGATACTGAGATGTTGCGAGAACTTCTTCCATTGTCAAAAAACTCCTTTCTCTTCTGTTAATTCATCAACACGGGCACTGGCAACTAATTGAGGTAAATCAAGTATAAGGGCTACAGAACCATCACCGAGGATAGTTGCTCCTGACAGACCTTTTACTTCTCGAAAAATTCTGCCGAGAGATTTTATGACAGTCTGATGCTCCCCCACCACATTATCTACGGCAAAACCAATTCTCTGTCCGTCAATTATCGTTACAACAATCTGTTCCAGAATGTCCGTCATTTCACCTTTTATATTAAAACTATCTCTCAATCTTATATATGGCACTATTTCATCTCTTACTTTTATTATATTTCTTCCATGTCCTCTCTGAAGGTCTTCACAGGTAAGTTCCACACATTCTTCCACTGACGAAAGAGGAAATACAAAATATTCAGAACCGATATTTGCAAGAAGGCCGTCAATAATGGCAAGAGTAAGAGGAAGTTTTAATGTAATAGCAGTGCCTTCTCCTTTTTTACTGTCTATATCTATTGATCCTCCGAGTCCTTCAATACTTCTTTTTACTACATCCATTCCGACACCACGGCCTGATACACTTGTAACTGTTTTTGCCGTAGAAAATCCAGGTAAAAAAATCAGGTCAAAAAGCTCTTTTTCCTGAAGCTTTACATCAGGCGAAACAAGTCCCCTTTCCAGTGCTTTCTTTAATATAGCTTCTCCGTCCAGACCTGCACCATCATCTATTATTTTAATAAATACATAGGCGCCGGAATGTATGGCAGAAAGATGTAATAAACCTTCCCGTTTCTTACCTTTTTTTTCCCTTACCTGCGGTTCTTCTATACCATGATCCACAGTGTTTCTTATAATATGAACAAGAGGGTCATTAAGCCGTTCAATTACTGTTTTATCCAGTTCTGTTTCTTCACCTTCTATAGTCATATCAACAGTTTTTCCCAGTTCTTTTGAAAGATCCCTTACAAGGCGTCTGAATTTACTGAATATTGTTCCAATAGGGAGCATACGTATACCAAGGGTATTATCCTGAAGTTCTTCTGTAAGACGTGCCATTTCTTCGGCAACTGCCCGTAAATCCATATCATCTTTTTCCAGAGAGATCTGATTTAATCTTGCCTGAGCAATTACAAGTTCTCCAACCAGATCCACCATCTGATCAAGTTTTTCAGAGGGAACTCTGATACTTGAAACACTATCATCGTCATGGCGTTTTATTTTTATTTCCTGCGGTACCGTTTCCCTGTTCTGGCCGGTCTGTTCCTCTATAACCTTATCAAGGGCCTTTCTGGCTAAAGCTTTTCTGTCAACAATAATATCTATATCTTTCTTATCAGCAACACTTATATTGAGTTCACAGCTATCTTCAAGAAATATAAAAACCTCTTTTATATCACTTATATTTCTGTCTGTTGTAAGAAGTAAATCCCATTCCGTATAACACAGGTCCGGTTCATATTCATTCAGTTCAGGAATAGTTTTACAGGCAAGAATTTCACATTCTCCCATAGATATAAGTTCATCCAGTATATAAAGGGGGTTCGTCCCTGACTTAAAAATACCTGATTCCGGGTGAAAATATATGTGATATGTAATAATCTCTTTATGTTGTGTTGTAACAACTTCAGGAGTTTCTTTTATTTTATCTCCTTTGCCCGGTGGTATTAATTTCTTAAAAGCCTCTGTTAAAAACCCTGTGTTTTCATCTTCCAGAAAATTTTCTCCATCTGAAGCATCGAGCATAAGGCGAATCTGATCACAGGCAGAAAGAGAGAGATCTATAAGTTCTCTTGTAACAGTTACCTTTCTGTCTCTTACCAGATCAAAAACTGTTTCTATATTATGAGTAAAGGTTCCTATATCGGTAAAACCGAACATATTTCCGGAACCTTTTAACGTATGCATTGCACGAAAAACATCTGCTACAAGTTCGTCGACAGGATTTTCTTCAAGTTCAAGAAGAGACTTTTCAAGCTTTCTGAGAAGTTCATATGCTTCTTCTTTAAAGACCTGCCTGTAATTATCCGAAGGTATCATAAATACCCCCCTCTCTTTCTATAATACTTTCTAAGAGAATCCTTCTATCTTTCTATAAATAGTCCTTCTGCTTATACCAAGGAGTCTTGCAGCCTTTGCTTTATTTCCCCCTGTTTTTTTCAGTGCTTCCATTATAGACGTTTTCTCATAGTCTATGGCAGATTTAATCTGAGGTTTTTGAGATAAAAAATTCTTAAATTTCGCAGGCAAATCATCTACTGTAATTATATCTCTGCGACAGAGTATAAAAGCATGTTCCAGTGTATGTTCAAGTTCTCTTATATTACCGGGCCATGGATATTCTGCAAAAAGGTTCTGCACATCTTCTGAAATAAACCTGATATGTTTGTTAAGTTTCCTGTTTAATTTATCGATAAAAAAGCGTGACAGAACCGGTATATCATCTATTCTTTCCCTGAGTGCAGGCAGATTTATTTCTACTACATTCAACCTGTAATAAAGATCTTCCCTGAATTCACCTGATATAACCTTATCATGGAGATTTTTATTTGTAGCAGTTACAATACGGACATCTACATGTATTGTCTTACTGTCTCCCACTCTTTCAAATTCTTTTTCCTGAAGAACTCTTAAAAGGCGTAATTGAAGAGAAGGAGATATATCACCTATTTCGTCTAAAAATATTGTTCCTTTATGAGCAAGTTCAAATCTGCCTGCCTTGTCTTTAAGTGCACCGGTAAAAGCACCTTTAACATGTCCGAAAAGTTCACTTTCCAGAAGAGTTTCCGTAAGGGCAGAACAGTTTACTTTAACGAGAGGTTTATCTTTTCTTGGACTCATATAATGCAAAGCTTCAGCCACAAGCTCCTTCCCTGTGCCGCTTTCACCCGTAATAAGGACAGTAGTTGATACTGGAGCGAGATCCTCTATAAGGGAATAAACATGCTGCATCTTTTCCGATTTACCTGTAATATTATGAAAAGACTGTCTTTTTTTTACTGTTTTCTCCAGGTTTACCAGACTTGTTTCATCTCTTATTACCATAACGGCTCCTGAAAATTCTCCGTTACGTCCTATAAGGGGTGTTATACTCAGACTTACCACCTGCCCTGCCTTATGTATGGACTGACATTCAATGCGGTATACTTCTACAGCTTTTTTCTCTATAATTGTTTTACTGAGTGCTTCAAAACATATTTTGCCGTTACATCCCATACAGTTGAATGGTTTTCCTTTAGAAGATTCGGACAGGCTGCATATAGCTTTTACGGAATCATTGATTTCTATAATATTCAGGTCTTTATCTACAGTAATAATTCCATCCTTTACACTTCGAAAAATAGCCTCAAGATTTGAACGATATCTATCTTTTTCATCAATAATATTTTTATGCTCCAGTGCCAGTTTTACAGTTTTAAGGAGTATATCCTGTGTTACAGGTTTGGCAAGATAGTCGAAAGCACCGAGTCTGACTGCTTCCGATGCAGTATCCAGATTGGGATAGCCGGTAATCATTACGACAGGACAGTTCAGATTTTTCTCCTTAACAGATTGAAGAATTTCTATACCTGTTTTACCTCCGAGAATAATATCGGTAACAATAAGATCAATATGTTTATTTAAAATATATTCGGAAGCTTCTATATAACTACATGCCAGAAAGACATTATAACCTTCTTCAGAAAGAAAAAATTCAAAGGTATCTCTTATACTTTCTTCATCGTCTACAACAAGAATACTGTATTTCATATGATCATTTTGCCTCTTTCAACAGTTAAAATTCACCTTCCCATACTGGCAGATCAATAATAACTTTCGTAAATTCTCCTTCAACACTGTCTATAATAATATGTCCTTTATGTTCATTTATAATACCGTAACTTATACTTAACCCGAGACCCGTACCTTCTCCGAGAGGTTTGGTAGTAAAAAAAGGATTAAAAACCTTATCAATTATACCGGAATGGACGCCGCATCCGTTATCGTGAAAAATTATTCTTACAAATTTTTCATTATCAACAGTTATTTCTTCACAGGCAACATTAATAATTTTATTACTGTCATAAGAAGGATATTTATTATTGAGAGCGTACCTTGCATTACTCAGTATATTCAGAAATACCTGTTGAATTTGATTTGGCTCTGCTATAATTTTCGGCAATGTTTCAGAAATATTTACCTGAAAAGTAATACCGTCTTTATTCATTCTGGCCCCTGTAAGAATAATTGAATCCGTAAAAATCTGGCCTATATCAACAGGCATTTTATCCTGTCTCGTACTTCTGGCAAAGGAAAGAAGGCTTTTCACTATCCTTGCGATACGGTCCCCTTCTTTTATTATCCTCTTACAGACATCATAATTTCTACTGTCTTTTTCACTTTTGTTTGCGATTATCTGGGCATAATTAATTATTCCCGTGAGAGGATTATTGATCTCATGGGCCACTCCTGCAGCAAGTTCTCCGATTGATGCAAGATGTGTTGCTCTGATGGCTTCTCTCTGTAAAAATATCTTTTCAGTCATATCCCTTGCAAGAACTATAATTTTGGAAATATGGCCGTATTCATCTTTTATAGGTCTTGACCTGACATCAAGATACCTGTTATTTGATGTCAACACCTGGGCGCTTTCCGCTTTTCCTGTAGAAAAACTCTTTATGACAGGACAATTTTTACATGGTTTAGATTCATTGTAGAATAAAGAATAACATTTTCTTTTTAAAACAGTATCTTCGTCCAGATGGAACACTGCCGACGTATTTACCCATAATATTTCCATTTCATCTGACAGAACCAGCAATGTATCGGGAAGAGCATCAAGCAGTATATGATATTCTTCCGAAAGTCTCCTATATCTCTCTTCACTCTCTCTGAGGGAAATTTCCGCCTGTTTACGTTCGGCAATTTCTCTCTCGAGTCTCCTGTTTATAGATTTTAATTCTTCTGCTCTTTCTTCCAGTTGAAGTCTGTATTTTCTGAGCTCTTCGTCTGGTTCCAGAGCACCGAACAGTCTTTCAAGTTCTTTTTGTTTTTCCATGACTTCCTCTTCAGCTTTTATTAAGAATTCTGTTTATATGACATGCAAGTTCACTGAGACAAAAAGGCTTCATAATACACTCTTTAATACCGGCTTTTATAGCTTTTTCCTCTATAGATTTATTATTGAATCCCATACAGAGAATAACAGGCAGGGAAGGTTGAGAACGTAAAATTTCTCCAGTAAATTCAAGTCCTGTCATAGATGGCATAATCTGATTGATAACAATTAAAATATAAATCTCAGAATTTAAAAGAAATTCTCGTAAAGCCTCTGTACAGGATGTAAATGTTATAATATCATATCCGACAAGACATGGCAATTCGTGCCTTACTATATCAAGCAAATCCCTCTCTGTATCAATAAACATTATATATTTCTTTTTCTCTACCGGTCTAAATGAAATGTCTTCGGGAACAGATTTATTCCAGAGATCATTATATTCTGACATGATAACTTTCATATAGCTGATTATAGGATCACTTTTTCTATCCATAATCCTCTCCATCGTAAGGCGTGACGCGTAACGCGAGGAATATGCTCATAATCAGGAACAAGCCAGATTGTAATAAATATCTGCAGAAAATAACCCTGGCAAATTAGTGAGTAGTGAGTATAAAACCTGCTCACTACTCACTACTCACTCATTTAAAATCTTACATACTCATCATCTTCATCGTCCTTTGCCGTAAGACTTAACAATACACCTTTTCCTGATGTAGTAATAACTTTTGGTTCTTTTACAGCTTCCTGTATAACAGTCTTTTCTTTAACCTTCTGCTTTTTCCCATGGCTTTTAACACCGCTATAGACCTTCTTACCGGCACTGTCATCATCTAATTTGAAAAAAGTTATAAGTTCTTTTAACTGTTCTGCCTGACTCAAAAGTTCTTCTGCCGTGGCGGACATTTCTTCGGAAGCGCCGGCATTCTGCTGTATTACCTGATCCAGTTGCTGTATTGCCATATTTATCTGTTCAGATCCCACATTCTGCTCATTGCTTGCAGCACTTATCTCCTGTACCAGATCTGCATTTTTCTGTATGGCAGGTACCATCTGAGTTAACATAGATCCTGCTTTTTCTGCCACTTCTACACTTGCCACAGATAATTTACCTATCTCCTGTGCTGCCATCTGGCTTCTTTCCGCAAGGCTCCTCACTTCGGATGCAACGACAGCGAAACCCTTGCCATGTTCACCTGCTCGTGCCGCTTCAATAGCAGCATTGAGGGCAAGCATATTTGTCTGTCTTGCAATTTCTTCTATAATGGAAATCTTTCCTGCTATTTCCTTCATGGCATTAACTGTTTCAGCTACGGCCTGTCCTCCTTCTTTTGCATCTGCAGCAGCCTTGATTGCAATCTTCTGTGTCTGAGATGCATTATCTGCATTCTGTTTTATATTTGCAGTCATTTCTTCCATAGATGAAGAAACCTCTTCTGCAGAAGCAGATTGTTCCGTAGCTCCCTGGGAAATCATCTCCGCACTTGAAGTCAGTTCATGACTGCCTGCTGCCACATTATTTGCCGACAGCTTGACATTTGTAACTACTTCCTTGAGGGAAACAACCATCTGTTTTAAAGCAATCATAAGTCTGTCATTGCCTGACCGTTCCGTAACATTTACCAGGAGATTGCCTGATGCAATCTCTTCCGCAATGGCAGTAATATTATTGAATGAGTCTATACAATCATTCAGGTTATTCTTTAATTCATTGAAATCTCCGCTGTAATGTTCCATAATGACAGGCGGAATATCTCCCTTGCTTATTCTGTCAATATATTCTGCAGCTATATTGAGAGGTCCTATGACTGCATCAAGTGTATCATTTACGCCCTGAACGATTTTCCTGTAATCACCCTGATGTTTTGTAACATCTGCCCTTGTATCGAGTTTTCCCTGTACTGCCGCAGATGACAGCATATTTGCATCTGTTACAAGAGCTTTTATGGCATTTATGGATTGCTCTATAGATGAAGCTATATTGGAGAACATTTCCTCTGCCATTGCCGTATCAGTATCACCTTTTTCAACCTCCAGTTTTAAATCCATATGACCGCATGAAAGATTACTCAGTGTATCTATAACTTTCATCACTTCGTTTTCCTGATATTCCCTTATTTTCTTTGCCACTTTTTCTGCTTTCTTTATTTCAGTCAGATCAGATACGAATTCCGTAACACCTATAATCTTACCCTGTTCATCTCTGATGGGGATTCCCGTATAAGATATTTCCATATCCATTCCTGCAGGATGGGCATCTATTTCAGATGTGACCGTTCTTCCTTCCTGCATGGATTTTGCGCAGGCACATTTAGAAGATCTGCAGTCGGAAGTCCTGAAAAGATCATAACATTTTGAACCGGTAAGCTGTGTTTTATTCTGTCTGAGCAGAGTCGCTGCAGTCTGATTTATATATTGAATACTCATTTCTTTATCCATTGTCACCATAGGAGAAGGCATGGAGTCCAGATAGCCTACGAGAGTATTCAATGTTCTGTTAATACCTTCAACAATCTTCTTGAAATCTCCCTGATGTTTTATAGAATCTGCTCTCACGTCAAGCTTACCTATCATCATTGCATGAACAAGGATATTAATATCGTTCATCATAGCATTTATGGCATCTATACATGTATTCAGATTATTCTTAATTTCATTGAAATCGCCCCTGTAAGTATCGGTAATCCTGGGAGGTATGTCACCTTTACTTATCCTGTCAACATACTCGGCAGATACGTTCAGAGGGCCTACTACTGCATCAAGGGTTTCATTTATGCCTTTCAGAATTTTCCTGAAATCTCCGTCAAATCGTGACAGGTCGCCTCTTACATCCAGTTTTCCTTCTGTTGCCGCTACAGTAAGTTTATTTACTTCACCTATCAAATCAGTCAGATAAGAAACCATACCTTTTAAGGAAAGCATAAGCTTATCCTGGGCAGATCTCTCCCTTACGACAACATTCAGATTACCGTTTGAAATATTTCCTGCTATATCGGTCACTTCAGTAAGTGCTCCTATAAGATGATTTATGTTATTTTTAATCTCATTAAAATCTCCCTGGTAGTTATCTGTAATTTTTGGAGGCGTATCTCCTTTTGAAATCCTGTCAATATATTCGGCAGCTACATTCAGTGGTCTGATAACCGCATCCAGCAGGCCGTTTATACCTTCTATGATAGATCTGAATTCAAAATTGATATGTTCCGGTTCACCTCTCACATCCAGTTTCCCGGCAGTTGTAGCCTTAATAAGTTTTTCAGTTTCATCCTGCAGACTTTTAATAATACCTGTTATATTCTGAACAATAAGTAATCCAAAACAGAGTGTAAGTATTATGGCAAAGATGGCTATAAAAAAAGCCATCTTTTTTATATTATTCAATCCGTCCAGAAACTCTTCATGATAGGCGCTGCAGCCTATAACCCACTTCCATTCCGGAAAATATACACAGCCTGCAACCTTCATTCTTGCCTTTTTTTCACCTTTATTTATCCAGGGATAATAAGAAATATAAGACTCTCCTTCTTTCAGTTTTGTTGTATTATTTATTATATCCTGAATAAATAAATTTCCCGAAGAATCTTCAGAATTCCATATATTTTCTCCGTCCCTTGTTCTTCCGGCAGATAAGATGTAATCTCCTTTATTTTTTCCTTCACTTCCGTCCAGAATATAAACATATCCAGTTTTACCTATAACCAGTTTTGAAATACTATCAAGTAAAGGCTGCTGACATAATTTTTCATCCATTCCCACATATAATGCCCCTATAATATTGCCCCTGTTATCCTTTATCGGTTCATAGGCAGTAAGATACCATTTCCCCACTACCATTGCCCTGCCACGAAAGATTTCTCCTCTCATAACAGTTTCATATACCTGGGAAGAAGCAGGTATATATGTTCCGACAGCTCTTGTACCATCCTGTTTCTTCACATTTGTAGATATTCTCAATAGACCTTCAGGAATGGCCTGAAATATAGTACAGGTTACACCCAGCATTTTCTGCACTTTATCTACACCTTCATAGTTATAAGCAATATTTCTGCCGTTTATCTTCATGGAAGGTATGGAGATTTTCCTTGCAGATTTATCGTCCTGGTTTGTCGCATTAAGGTCAATCAAATTGCTTTCATCCATTTCAGGCCTGGAAGTAAAAATTGTATGTTCTGCCACTGTTAAATTACTGTTCAGGTTACTCTGAAGCAGTACATAAACATTTCTTACTTCCTCTGAAATAACGAGTCCCTGCTGTTTCAAATTGGCTTCAATCTGTTTCAATGTTTCTTTTTTTGCAGTATTATAACTGAAAAAACCGAGTATTATGAGTGGCACTACTGCCAGTATAACAAAGAACATAAGCTTCCACCTGATACTTATTTCATTTATAATCTTCATAAATTTCACCCTGATTTCTCTTTAAAAGAAAAACAGAGTTTATCCCTCCTTATTATTAAAATTTTCTTTTATCATATAAAAGATTTTGTATTTCTCCGTCTTTTATAAGCTGAATAACATCCAGAATGAGAGCGACCCGGCCGTTTCCGAGTATTGTAGCTCCTGAAAAAAGTTTCACCTTCTGGAAAACCCTGTTTAAAGATTTTATTACAGTCTGCTGTGTGCCTATAACCTTATCTACTACGAAACCGACTTTATGATCATTCATACGGGTTATAACTATCTGTTCCCTTTTAATAGCATCATTGGGTTTTATATTGAAGGTTTCCCGTAATTTAATATAAGGAATTATTTGCTCCCTTACTTTTACTATATGTCTGCCATGGGCTCTTGCTATATCGGCAGCAGTAAGTTCCACATTTCTTTCCACGGCAGAAAGGGGAAATACAAAATACTCATCATCTATACTGGCCACAAGTCCTTCTATTATGGCAAGAGTGAGCGGAAGCTTCAGAATAATATCTGTCCCGAAATCTTCTTTACTCTCTATTTCAATTGCTCCTCCGAGAGAATCTATTGTTTTCTTCACTACATCCATCCCCACTCCTCTCCCTGACACATCTGTTACCTGTGTTGCAGTGGAAAACCCCGGGAGAAATATTAAATTGTATATTTCACCTTCAGACATTTCTTTTCCCGGCGTAATAAGCCCTTTGCTGAGTGCTTTAGCATAAATGGGTTCTCTCCTGAGTCCTTTTCCGTCATCGCTTATTTTTATAAGCACCTCTGCACCTGAATGAATGGCTCTCAAATAAATTTTCCCCAATCCAGGTTTACCTTTTCTCTTTCTTTCTGCCGGCTCTTCTATACCATGATCCATAGAATTTCTTATGAGATGGACAAGAGGATCCTGGAGTCTTTCTATAACTGTTTTATCTAATTCAGTTTCATCTCCTTCTGTTATCAACTCAACTTCTTTTCCCAGGTCTTTTGACAGATCTCTTACAAGGCGACGAAACTTGCCAAATATTGTACCTATCGGTAACATCCTGATATTAAGGGTCATATTACGAAGATCTACAATCAGATTTTCCATTTTCTTTACAGATGCTCTCAGGGAGAGATCCTGTATATCGCTTACTGCCTGAAAAACCTGTGCCTGATTTATAACAATCTCTCCTACGAGATTTACCAGTTTATCCAGTTTTTCCGATGGTACACGGATACTTGTAACTCCTTCATCCTGACGCTTTGCCTGGCCATCCTTTATTTTTTCAGGAGAAACATCGGAAGATATATCTCCTTTTTTCTTTTCTTCCTGTATATCTTTCTGAGTCTCGTCATGCTTATCTTCTACCTCCTGAACCTTAACCGTTTCAGAAAGACCATTTTCTTCTTTATCAAGAATCTCAATATTCAATTCCGAGTCATCTTCTATAAAGATAAAAACATCTTTTATACTATTTATATCTTTATCTGTGTTCAGAGTGATATCCCATCCGGTATAACAGGCTTCAGGATTATAATCTTCAAGGTCAGGGATAAGTCCTCTTTTTGCCGTAACGGTACACTGGCCCATCTCATAAAGTTCGTCCAGTAAATAAATAGGATTGGTACCATAATTAAAAATATCCAGACCCGGTTGAAAACTGATTCTGTAAGTGACATGTTTATGTTTTTCTCCGTCGGAAACCTTATCAGATGATTCCTTTATCTTACTTTCCTCTTCAGGTAGAAACTTTTTGAACATAGAAGAAATTTCTATACATTTATCATTATCTCTCAAAATATTAGGCTCTTTATCTTCAAGCATAATTCTTATCTGATCACAGGCAGAAAGAGTAAGATCTATAAGCTCTCTCGTAACAGAAATTTTTCCGTCTCGAACCCTGTCAAACACAGTTTCTATATCATGAGTAAACCTGCCTATATTGACGAAACCGAACATATTTCCCGAACCTTTGAGGGTATGCATGGCACGGAAAATACGGGCTATAAGATCTGAATTCTCCGGTTCATCCTCCAGTATCAGGAGAGACTGCTCAAGTTCAGACAGAAGTTCATAGGCTTCTTCTTTAAATGTATTCGTAAATATATCAAGATTGTTCACAGCTTTCACAGCCTTTCTCTTCTTTTTTCTTTTTCTGGCATATATATTTATATATGTTACATAATTTATAATTTTGTCCGCAGTAATATATCACTGTTTCAATATTCTGGCTCTTTAAATCATTACAGTAACATTCTTCGTAATTATCATTTATAAAGGGGCAAAATTTTAGTTTACTCTTCTTCTCATCCATAATCATATGCCTCTCTTTTCCTCTAAAACATATTACATATATTATTTAAGCAGTATATGTGCCATATATATGTTCATATTACAATTAAGAGAATAAAAAGAGTCATATTAAAGGAAAAAAATAAAATAGTCACAGATAAAAGATTTAAAACACTAAAAAAACATGTAACATTGTCACATAAATGCGCCAGCACACTTTTGAAAAATGTCACATTATTTAACACATATCCTGTATCACACCGCTCTGCTATCATGTATATCAGAATCCCGGATACTCTGCACCATCTGATCATTTTTCTGGTTATGCCCATTTTTATACACCTCATTTACCGGGGTGAGCATAATCTCTCGTGACGCGTGACGTGAGGAAGACTTCTATTACATAATTATGCTCAGGCCGGTAAGTAAAATCAAGATAAAACCATTCAACGAACAGGACACAGTTGCTTTATGTCCTGTTCTTCAAGAAACATTAAAATTTCATATATTCGTCATCTTCACTGTCTTTTGCCGTAAGACTGAGCATTACACCTTTTCCCGGTAATTTCACCCTGGCCGGTTCTTTTGCTTTCTTGGAAGGGGCTGTAAAAATCCTTTCTCTGTCCTTTTTTCCGTGAACTGTTTTTCCGCCTTTCCTGTCAGAAGTCTCTTCTTCTACATTGAAAAAGCTTATAAGTTCCTGAAGTTGTTCTGCCTGAGATAAAAGTTCTTCCGATGTGGCAGACATTTGTTCGGAAGCACCGGCATTATGCTGTATTACCTGATCCAGTTGATGTATTGCCATATTTATCTGTTCTGCACCTACATTCTGTTCATTACTGGCAGAACTTATCTCACGGACTAAATCTGCCGTCTTCTGTATGGCAGGCACCATCTGAGTTAACATCTCTCCGGCCCGTTCCGCTACTTCTACACTTGCAGTAGACAGTTTACTTATTTCCTGTGCTGCCATCTGGCTTCTTTCTGCAAGACTGCGAACCTCTGAGGCAACTACGGCAAAACCTTTACCATGTTCGCCGGCTCTTGCTGCCTCAATAGCGGCATTAAGGGCCAGCATATTTGTCTGACGGGCAATTTCTTCTATGATAGAAATCTTTCCTGCTATTTCCTTCATAGCAGCTACTGTCTCAGATACGGCTTTCCCTCCTTCTTTTGCATCTTCCGCTGCTTTAACGGCAATCTTCTGGGTTTGATTGGCATTATCTGCATTCTGTTTTATATTTGCAGTCATTTCTTCCATAGAAGAGGAAACCTCTTCTGCAGAAGCAGATTGTTCCGTTGCGCCCTGGGAAATCTGTTCCGCACTTGACGTCATCTGCTGACTTCCAGATGCCACATTGTCTGCTGCCGATTTAACATTTACAACGACTTCCTGAAGAGAAGACACCATCTGTTTTAAAGCCACCATAAGCCTGTCATTTTCAGAACGTTCCTGAACGGTTATAAGAAGATTGCCCCCTGCAATCTGTTCTGCAATGGAGGTTATATTATTAAATGCATTAATAAGTTCATTCACGTTATTTTTAATTAAATTGAAATCACCTTCATATTCTGCGGTAATTCTTTCAGGCATATTTCCTTTGCTTATAAGATCTATATAACTGGCTGCCATATTAAGAGGATCTATTATTGCATCCAGTATGTCATTTACGCCAAGTATGACTTTACCATAATCTCCCATATGTCCGGAGGCATCGGCACGAACATCCAGTTTACCTTCAAGTGTTGCACCTGATAATATATTTACATCTGAAACAAGAGCACTGACGGCATGTTTTACCTTTAAAAGATTTTCATTAATTTTGAGGAAATTTTCTCTTTCTTTTTCTGTATACTGATTTCCAGTTGAGACCTCTGTACAGAGGTTAAAATCTCCTATTGCAAGTAGATCAAGATTACCTGCCAGACGTTCTACTTCAATTTTCTGATATTCGGAAACCTTTTCTCTAGCTGTTATATCCTGAACAACCTCTATATGTCCCACTTTTTCCCCCCTCGCATTATGTATATAGGAAGTATCTACCTGGAAATTCATACCCTTCTGTTCAAAAACTGTTTGAAGTTTGTTTCTTCTCAGTCCTACAATACCGCAGTTTTCCGTCCTGCATATACTTGCATTCCAGTTACTGCAGTGTTTTCCCAGAATATCTTTTCTCTTTAGGCCGAGAAAATTTTCCACCGGTTTATTTATAAAGGTCCAGTTCATATCCATATCCGTTACAGATAGAGGAAATGGTATGGCATCAAGCAGTTGTTCATACCAGAATACTTTATCTACTACTGTATCAAGGGTGCTGTTAATACCTTTTACTACCTTTGAAAAATGTCCCTGATGTCTTGAGGCATCTCCTCTTGTATCAAATTTACCTTCTATGGCATCGGAAGCAAGTTTATTTACATCTCCGAGAAGTATCTCTATTGCATCTATACAGGTATTTAAATTATTCTTTATCTCATTAAAATCTCCACGGTACGTATCTGTAATTTTAGGGGGAATGTCACCTTTGGAAATTCTATCAACATATTCAGCAGCTACATTCAAAGGAGCTATAAGTGAATCAAGAAGGTGATTTACCCCTTCGATTATTGGTCTGAATTCAAAATTAATCTTTTCAGGATCACCTCTCACATCCAGTTTGCCTGCTATTGCAGCATCGGTTAATTTCTTTGTTTCACCTGTAACATCATCAAGTATTAAGGCAATAGTGCGGGAAAAAGTTATAGAGAAAACTATGAGAATAGCTATTGCAATAAATCCTATAAAAATCAATATAAATTTCAAACGATTTATACCTGCAAATATCTCGCTTTCAGGCACAATACTTATGAGACCAAATCCGCCGGTTTTTACAGGTGTATAAAACAATACAGATTTTTTCCCTGTAACAGGATAATAAAGTTCTTTATAGCCTTCTTTTCCCTGTTTCAAATTACTGGCTATATCTTTCAGCATCGGTGCATTAAATCTGTCCGCCACATCATAAAGTGTCTGTTTACCTATAAAATTTTTATCGCTGGCTGAAACTATAATACCTGTGTTGCTTATAAGAATACAGTTGCCTGTGTCAAACAATTTGATCTTACTTATTACCCTATCCATATGAGCAAGGCCCACATCAACTCCTGCAATGCCTGCGAACTGTCCCTGTCTCATTACTGGTGAAACATAGCTCATCAATAAAATTCCCTGATATAAATATGGCTCTATAACCCGGTCTTTTCCTGTTTTCTTCGGCAACTGATAATAATCTCCGGCACCGGGAACATCGTAATCTACCAGCGGATCAAGAGTCATGGAACCGGCCAATCTATTCCAGTAAGGAATAAAACGTCCTGTCTTATCATGACCTTTTTTATTAATATAAGCACCATCTTTCCCGTCAAATGCACCTGGTTCAAAACCTACATAAGTGCCGAGAAGAAGAGGATTTTTTTCAAGGAGATTTCTCAGGGTTTCACTTATTTCATCCCTGTTTGCAGAGGAAATCTTATAAGTATCGAGAGTTGCCGCAAGGGTTGTAGCGATTGTTTTATATCCGGTCATTTCTGCATTTACGTCACCGGCATATTTCTTTGTTGTTTCCATTGCCTGTGAATAGGCCAGTTCTTTTTCCTGAGCACCTGTGATAAAAATTATTACACTTATCATAATTGAAAATAAAACGAGACCACCAAGACCAAGGGATACCATTAACTTTGTTTTTATGGTCATTTCATCCCACTTAAAATTCATAAATTTATACCTCCTTATTTAATATGTTAATAAATGTAATATCGACAGAAAGAAAGGAAAATTTATAAGAAAATTAAAAATATTAAAGGGGGAAGAGTGAAAAGTTATCGGGTGTACAATAAAAAAGATAGACTATAACAAAATATCCTGAAAAAAACAGGGCCTGTAGCCCTGCATAATAATTTATTGTTATCCCGGCACGGGTTACCTGTTATCAAAATCTCACATATTCATCATCTTCACTATCTGATGCGTCAAGCTTTAACACTATCCC
>DAIOEN010000143.1:0-18569 GCA_036746235.1 Vulcanimicrobiota bacterium
AAATAGAATTTTTATAGTAGACCTGATGGGACTTTCAGTTTTCGGAAAAAGCTCAATATATGTGGCTTGAACCACATACATCACCTCTTTTCTTAATAGATTTTTTGGATATTTCTATAATACTGAAAAGAGGATTAATTTTACAGAAAGTAAAATTTTTATTCCAGACCTGGAGATACGTTAGAGTTTTGGAAAAAGCTCTGATTATATGGGATATAATTCTTTTATCAGAGTCCATGAAAAACATGCCATGCCAGGAAAACCTCTCTCATATAAGCTCAGAGTATCTGAAAAAGAGGGGGCAGAAGAATGTTAAAATGTCTAATTCTTGGAAGTCTTTATTTCATTTATATGGGCAGTAAATTATCTTTACGAAGGAGATGAACATTATGAAAAAACTCCCAGTAGGTATTCAAACCTTCAGTAAACTAATCAATCAGAATTACCTGTACATAGACAAAACAAAAGAAATCTTCGATCTAATCAGTAACGGAGGATACTTCTTCCTCTCCCGGCCCCGCAGGTTCGGTAAATCCCTTCTCGTATCAACCCTCAAGGAAATATTTACAGGTAACAGAAAACTATTTAAAGGCTTATATATTTACAATAAAATCAAATGGGAAAAACACCCTGTAATACATCTGGATTTCACTTCTACTGTCTATTCGGAAGGAGAGGCTGCCTTTAAAGAAACCATTATCGACAAACTTATAAAAATCGGAGAGAAATACAATATAACTATCAGTAAAACAGTCTATCTGAAACCTGTTTTCAAAGAACTGATAGAAAAACTCTCATCCATTAACAGTGTTGTCGTCCTGGTTGATGAATATGATAAACCTATAATAGATCTCATCTCAGACCAGGATTCTGCAATTAAAAACAGAGAAATATTAAAAGATCTTTATTCAGTCTTAAAAGAGGCAGAAGAATATCTAAGATTCGTTTTTCTTACAGGAGTATCCAAATTTTCCAAAGTTTCCATATTTTCCGGCCTTAATAATTTACAGGATATTACATTATCCTCGAAATTTGCTACCATATCAGGCTATACACAGAATGAACTGGAATATTATTTTAAAGATTATATTGAATTATTATGTAAAGAACAAAATCTCAACAGAGAAGAATTACTTAATAGAACAAAACACTGGTATAACGGCTATTCCTGGAACGGACAGGACAGAGTATATAATCCATTTTCCATTCTCAATCTATTCTCAGAAAATAAATTCGGTAACTACTGGTTTGCCACCGGAACACCAACTTTTCTGATAAATCTTATAAAAAAACAGAAAGCCGAAATCATTGAATTTGAAAATAAAAAAATAACAGAATTAACTTTTGAAAGCTATGATATAAAAAATCTGAACCTCTATTCTCTGCTATTTCAAACAGGTTATCTTACGATAACAGAAGTAAAAAGAGAAGAAGAATTTATTACTTACAACCTCTCATATCCGAATTTCGAAGTAAAAAATTCACTCCTTAACTACATTATAGAAGGTTTTACAGAAAACCGTATTGATGAAATACAGCCGAAAATTGTGGAACTGAAAAAATCTTTAAGGCATGGAAATATTCAGTCTTTTATAGAGATAGTAAAATCTCTCTTTGTAAAAATTCCTTATACTCTACATATAGAAAAAGAAGCTTATTATCACTCACTATTTTACATGCTCCTTTCTTTAATGGGAGTAAATATAGATTTGGAAATTTTAACAGATAAAGGAAGAGTAGACGGGGTAATAGAGATTGAAGATAAAGTCTATGTAATAGAGTTCAAATACGGAGTATCTGGAAATGATATGAATAAATTAACGAGATCTGCTATAAGTCAGATAAAAGAAAAAAAATATTATGAGAGATATAAAACGAAAGAAAAGCAAATAATATTTCTGGGTGTCGGTTTTATTGATAAGCATATTGGTTTTCAGGTAGAACATTTTTACGTTTCTATTTAAATCTTATAGGGAAAGCCGCTGAATATTTTCCATACTTTGTAGTTGCCTTTCAGGAACTGGGGAAAACAGGCATAGGCAGAAAAAGTGGAATAAGAGCAGCAATATCCTTCTGCCTGAAATAGAAGTAATTTCCCATAGAATCATGTCCTGCATCCATAATAGCAGCAGTAATATTGACAGGAATTTCATGCTCTCTGTCGGAGGTATAATTACCGCCTGCATCTGTTGTTCCTGTTTTTCCGTTAATAGAAATATTTGCGTCTTTTACGGCACCATTTGTAAATAAATTATAAACCTTTCCTGTAAGGCTTCCCTGAGCCGGTGTAATGGTAGCGGCTGGATTAACTGCCGGCGTATTGGTAGCATTGACTGAAGGTGTATTGGTAGCAGTGGCATTGACTGAAGGCGTATTTGTAGCAGATGGTGTATTTTCTGCCAGGGGAGTTGCTGTTGCCTGTGCCACCGGTGTTACAGGAGTTACGGTAATTGATACTATGGCTCCTCCTGTGCTTCCTCCTCCTCCACCGCATCCGGTAAATAATACGGCCAGTATTAACCTGACATAGTCATATAAAAAATTGCCTGGAAGAACTATTTAATTTTACAAAAGGACTTATAAATTTTAGTTGATTATGTAGTAAAATTATCTTATGATGATAATAATAAAAACTGAAGCATTAACTATAGGTACAGAAAAGAAATGAAAATAGATATACACTGTCATACAAGTAAATATTCTCAATGTTCCGAACAGACACCGGAAGACATGATTGAACGTGCAATAAGAAGAGGGATGAAGGGTATTATTATAACAGAACATCAAACACTATGGAAAAAAGAAGAACTTTTTACATTACAGGAGAAATATCCTGACATACTGATTTTAAACGGTGTAGAACTTACTGTTTCATCGGATTATAACACATATGATGTTCTCTTATACGGTCTGGCTCAGAATTATGAAATACCGAAGAGAATGTTAACTGTAGAGGAAATCTTTGAACTCTTCGAAATGGAATGTGCCTTAGTACTGGCCCATCCCTTCAGATTTTCCAGGGTTATGAGCATCTCAGACAATACACTCAGGAAATTTCATGGAATAGAGATTGATTCATCGAATTTTACATCCAGTACATCGGAAATGGCCATAAAACTTTCAGAAAAACTTGACATTCCCGGCACAACTGCTTCAGACAGCCACAGCACAAAAACAACAGGTCTCTGGTATATAGACATACCGACAATTTCTTCTATGGAAGAATTTGTGCAGGTATTAAAAAAAAGACAGTGGAAAATAAAGGAGGCTCCTTTAGAGACAGAAGGGGAAATGGGAAATATGAAAAAGATAAAAGAGAAATCAAGAATGGAAACACTTAAAAAGGCAGAAAAAATTCTAAAAAAATGCAATGAAAGCCATTCAAAGAAAGCATGGTGGAAATTCTGGTAGTTTAAAAAAGTGCCATTCTCATTCATCGGATAATCTGACGAAAAAATTACCAGGTAATTCTGTTCTGCTGACTTTCCCGGCAAAAAGCTGAAGAGGAATGTGAGCCCTTTCCCCCCAGGCACTCTCACTGTGAGAGGCAAGAGGAAATGCAAGATAAAGAAAATCTCTTCCCAGATTATAACCGCGGCTGATAAGGGTCATGGCCATTTTCAGAGTCACTTCATAATTATCTGCCGGCCATCCGCTGTCAAGATAAAATTTTAACCTGGCCCTTCCATGAAGAGGTTCCTTTTCTACTCTCGCAATCAAATCGTCTTTCCAGGAAAAAGTACTTGACAGACATGCCGCTCCTCCGAATACTTCAGGCCATTGCCAGGCAAGATAAAAAGAAAGAACTCCTCCCAGAGAAGAACCCATAATAAAATTATTTTCCCTCCCATGCATGGTGCGGTAATTACCATCGATCCAGGGTTTAAGCTCTTCCACCATAAATCTGCCATATTGTTCGTATCCCGGTTTTGTATATTCGTTAAACCTGTCTTCTGCATATACTGCCACTACTATAGACTGATCGATAAAATTCATCCTGTCAAGGAGTTCGAGAGTATTATTTATCTTCCAGTCCTGCCCCAGAAAAGCTTCTTCAGGGAAAAAGAGATTCTTTCCGTCATGCATATAAAGTACACTGTAACGTTTCAATGTATTTTCATTATATCCGGGAGGCATATAAACACGGAGCTTTCTGGACATATTAAAAATAGAAGATGGAATTTCCAGTATATCAGTAATTGTTCCTTCTTCGGAATCGTAAAAATAAGGATAAAAATCCTGCACTTCAGGCATATCCATAATAGCCAGTTTATTCATTCCCCGTGACCATAAAATATGAGGCCCCCGTCTTATACATGGTTTGAAACTCAGATAATATTTATCATGACATATATGGAATTCATAACAGTGTCTGTCATTATCTACACTGACAGGGTTTATCTCATAATCCCAGTTTTTTTCCGAATGAATGACTATCTTACCTTCTTCAAGGGGATAAAAAATTCTGATAATAGCTTCGTACATATTTCACCTCATTTTAATGTAACAGAAATTTTAATGAGCTCCTTTAAGCACTATTTCCGTTACACACGTATCCGTATAAAGACTGCCGGAATAAATGTCGGTTATGGTCAGACGTATCACATCGCCCGGTTCTACACTGTAGTAATCGGGGAACCTGACTTCCTGATCAAACATAGAGTCGGCAAGATTGATATAACATAACGATTTACCGTTAATATCCATTCTGAACTGTTTAACTCTTGAATTCTTTTCCCATATATCCTTACTTTTAAGATAGCCGTCTGCAATAACAATACCTTTGAAAGAAGTCTTCCCTGCATCTCTGCCGGGATAATTTTTAAGGTAAAATTCTATCCATTCCCCTGTGCCGTCACCTTCTGCTCCCTCACACCATGCAGTAGTAAAATTACCGTCACTCAGCATTGCTTCCGTATATTTATTACCTCCCTGCGGAGAAAGACAGGAACTGCATTTTATAGTCCATCCCATGGCACATGCAAGGGAACAACCCCAGTATTTGCCGAGTTCCAGCTTGTTATCTACCTTTGACTTACATTCCGGAAGTTCTTCTGCAAAAGAAATGGTAAAAGAAAAAAGAAATAAAATTAATAAAACAAATAATGTTTTCATAAAATATCTCCACATGAGTGAGTAGTGTCCTTCACTTTTCACTTTTCACTCGTTTCTTCCAGTACTTCCCTGACCCTGGATGCCAGATTTTTTATTGAAAAGGGTTTCTGGACAAAATGCACTCCTTCATCCAGAATACCCTGATGAGCTATCACATTGGCTGTATAGCCTGACATAAATAGACATTTAAGATTCGGATATTGAGGTAACAAATATCCTGCCAGTTCACGGCCATTCATTTCCGGCATGACTACATCCGTAATAAGGAGATGAATCTCTCCGGCATGCTTCCAGGCAAGGCTTATGGCATCACCGGGCGTATTGGCAGGCAAAACTTTATAGCCCAGTTGTTTGAGCATGGCTTCAGCCAGTTCCAGTAATATTTTTTCATCTTCTACCAGAAGCACTGTCTCATTACCGCCTTTTACCGGTTCATCGGATTCTTTTGCAGAAGCAGTAGATGAGTCGCCTTTATACCGTGGCAGATAGATATTAAAAGTCGTTCCTGCACCGGGTTCACTGTAAACATTTATAAATCCGTTGTTCTGGGAGACTATGCCATAAACAGTGGCAAGACCAAGGCCGGTTCCTTTGCCAAGTTCCTTTGTGGTAAAAAATGGCTCGAAGATATTATCCAGAGTTTCCCTGTCCATACCGCAACCGTTGTCACTTACAGAGAGCATTACATATTCTCCCGGAATAAAACCTTTATGAAGGGCGCAATAATCTTCATCAAAAGATGTATTACCGGTCTCAATAATGACTCTGCCGACACCGTCTATGGCATCCCTGGCATTAACTAACAGATTGGCCATTATTTGATCAATCTGGGCAGGATCCATTTTCACAGGAGCCAGATTGGAAGAAGGCTTCCAGAGCATTTCTATATCCTCTCCAATGATTCGCCGCAGCATTTTAAGCATACCGTCTACAGTATCGTTTAAATCCATTACGGCAGGTGAAACGAGTTGCTTTCTGGCAAAAGCCAGTAACTGTCTGGTGAGATTTGCCGAGCGCTCGGCAGCTCTGCGGATTCTCTCAAGATTTTTATAGATACGATCGGAAGGTTGCAGATCATACATAGACACCTCAACAGAACCAAGAATTATGCCAAGCATGTTATTGAAATCATGAGCCACTCCACCTGCCAGACGACCGACAGATTCCATCTTCTGGGCATGCATGAGTTGTTCCTGAAGTTTCTGCCGTTCACCTTCCGCTTTCTTTTGTTCTGTCACATCAAGCATACTGATCATAAGATTTCTGTTGCCTTTTTTATCAGTACAGTCAGTCATGTATTTTTCCACGAGACGCTTTTCTCCGTCGGCCCTGATAAAATAAAACTGGTAGTAATGTTCATAAGGCTCACCTGCAACAAACTTCATATAGTTATTTACGACAAACTCCAGTGATTCGGGAGCCAGGAATGCAAGGAATGAATCTGCGCTCAGTATCTGTTCTCTGGTATAACCGCTGATCTCCAGCATCTTATTATTTATCCACATAATACGCGCTTTTTCGTCGACTATGCATATGGCATTATGAGAATACTCCGATACTGCACGGAACCGCTCCTCACTCTCAAGAATTGCTTCTTCTGCCAGCTTCTGCCTGGTAATATTACGCCCACTTGTACGTATGCCCAGGAAAGTACCTTTAGAATCGAAGATTGACTGCCACGAAATACTCAGCCAGAACTTTGAGCCATTTCTGTGAACACAAAGGCATTCAAAATTTTCACCGGAAGTGCCGTTTGCCAGAGCATGTTGAATCTGACTTCTGACTCTGTCTCTGTCTTCCTCTGCTACAAGTGTTGAAATGAAATCAGGTATGGCCAGGATTTCTTCCGGAGTATAGCCTGTAAAATTCTCTACTGCAGGATTTACCCAGATAAATTTCCCGTCAGGGCCGAACCAGGACTCCCAGTCCACTGTGTAACTGGCAATAGTCCTGAATTTTTCCTCACTCACACTCAGTGCTTCTTCCATCTCCCTGCACTCTGTTACGTCATTGTAGATTGTAACAATATCGCCTGTAGGGATCTTGAAAATATCAGTTTCAAAATATCTGAATGAACCGTCATCAAAATAGATTTTTTCAGCAAGAAACTCCGGTTTCCCTGTTTCCCGGACTTTCTTCATAACAAAAATGATTCTATCACTATCAATATTCGATTTCAGGTCAGCAAGACTTATGCCGATTACCTCATCACGAGATTTACCTGTCATCTTCAGACCGGCTCTGTTAAATCCTATGATAATATAATCAGAGCCTTTACTGCCGTCATTCATGACATGGTAAATAGCAGATCCGCTCGTCATACTGTCAAAGAGTCCGAAGAACAGTTCCTCGCTCAATTGCAATTTATATTCTTTTATCTCTTCTTCTCCGTGCTTATGATCTGAGCTATATAGCCCTGCAGTATAAGAAGGCTCTCTGTTCCCGGAAAATGCCGGGTCACTCTTTAACTTCTTTAATTCTCTGTCTTTTAGTTCCAGCTTAATCTGACAGAGGTGAAGTTCATCGGCAATATCTCTTTTTTTCAGGCCTTCAAGGCTGTGCAGGTCTTCTATCAATTTCTTGTCCGGAATATGTTCGTAATTATTCAACAGTTAATCCTCTTATAAATAGTTACACTTATTTCCCCGGAAGGAAATTGTTCATAATAAAATTCATAATTTCCTGCCCCTGAGACGTAATAGTATCTGACATACCTATTTCCAGGCGAAAAATTTCTTTCCCGTAACAGGTGAACAAAAGATAACACTTTACATTCTTTTCCATATCAGTATATACTACAAGCCAATCTCTCTTATTCACCGTAATGAATTTATGTTCTTTTATCTTAAGTCCGTTTTTTTCAAGAGCACTCAGAATTTCCGCGGCAGACGGTCTGATTTGAACAGTATCTTCTAAAGCAAAAGAATAAATCTGTATAATGATACCCGGGCCTGCCAGTATTTTATCATTTTTATATTCTTTAATACTCAGAAGAGCAGGATATTTAAACAGTAAATTATGTCCATCTCTGTATTCACATACCGGATAATCCTCAATTCCTGTTTTACAAACAGCCCGGTATGCTATATAAGATTGTGTTATAAAAGGTATGACTGCTATTATAAGAAAGACGAGAGAATATATACGTGAAGTTTCTTTTTCCTTTTCTTTTATAACAGGCGGTGATATGATTATGGCATAAATAACTCCTACAATAAGTCCTCCTATATGGGCGGAATTATCTATACCTGAAGAGATAAAACCATATAATAAATTGTAGCCTATACAGGAAATCATACCACCTGCAAGCTGTTTTCTCAATCTGGCAGGGATTTCTTTACTGTAACGATATCCGAGATATGCGGCGCATCCGCAGAGGCCAAAAATGGCACCTGAAGCACCTGCCGCTAAAATATTTCTGGTAAAAGCACTTGCAAGTGAACCACCTATACCTGCCAGAGCATAAAGAGCCATATATCTTGATGTACCGAAATATTTCTCAAGTGTGGAACCGATGCTTAAGAGGGTAAACATATTTACCAGGAGATGGACAAAACCTATATGTAAAAACATCGATCCTGTAAGACGCCACCACTCTCCCGATTTCACCAGAGGGCCATAATTGGCTCCGAATCTTAAAAGGGTATAAAGACCGGTCGAGCCACCTGAAAAAGTAGTCCATAAAAACATGGCTACACAGACAGACAGGATCAAATATGTTCCATAAGGTTTGTTCTCTTCCAGACGAAGTTTAAAGTCATAATATCTGTTTTTATATTCTTCAATACAGGTTTCAGACGGCACCCATCCTGTTTTTGCATTTATAACAGCATTTTTAAAGGCTTCTAAAAAAGCTCCTCCGTACTGTGTGGTAATGAGAGACGGTTCTAAAAGGTCTACTGAACCGGCGTAAAAGACTCTGTTTATTTTAAATTCCAGATTCTCTATACCCGGTAAATCACTGTCATTAAAATTTTTCCCTTTAAGTTCCACAGGACATCCATGTTCATAAACATAAAAAATATATATGTCAGGGAAATGTTCAGGTAATTTTTTATCTTTAAGGCAAATAGAAATAAGTTCCATCTGTGTCTTTATCTGTAATATATCAAGTCCGTCGCCTTTGATTATAAAAATACCTGTATATATATTGTTCCCTGCATTACATCCGCCTATCAGGCGATATTCCGGTAAATCAATATCAAGTCCTGTTGTATCCAGTTCAATTCCTTCATACATCTTATGCAGTTCTACAGATAAAGTGTTTGCGAAATCTTTAAAGTCAGCCATAATAACCTCTTCAGTTTCCATATCTTACCAGGCCTGTACCTGTAAGGTATATAGCACCTACAGGGCAATCATCGGCCAGACCGTTCTGTAACTGCGCCCAGCCTACACCAAGATATACCTGACCAATGGAGAAAAACATACGACCTTTCGGTGCGAGATATTCCAGACACCAGCCAATACCGTCATAGTAATGCCATACAATAACTGTTCTGCCATGAGCGGCATAGAGTTCTTTTACTGTACTGCCCACACCTATACCTTTCACTGTTCTGAACCTGCTATCATAAATTCCTATACTTTCTATAGTTACGTTGAGATTGTCCAGAACAGTTGTAGACGGCCCTATTCTCGTATAATATTCAAATTCAGGAGGAATAATATAAGTAAAGGTATAAAATATTAAACCGAAAGGCTCCATCCTGTAACTTAACGTATCTTCGTATGATACATAGGAAAAGGAACTGGCAGTGGTAGAATAATTATCGGGAGCCCTCCCCATTTTTTCGAAGACATTCTGCCTGCTGTCTCCAAGCAATATAAAAGGAGTAAACGTATCGGTACCACGATCACAGGTGTAAATACCGTCATCTTTGATAATATATTCGTTTTTCCATTCATCTGCGGCAGAAAGTAATGACGGAATAATTAAACATACCAGGCTTATAATAATGACAATTCTGACAGAAAAAAGCTTTGATAACATAATTTCAACCACCTTTTCTTTATTACCGGGTTAAGCATAAATAATACATATGCTCTCGTGACGCGTAACGCGTGACGGGAGGAAAAGGTTTATTATATGCTTATGGTCAGGTCAGTAACATATCCGGAGTATTATATTATAGTTCAAGTTCAAACAACAAATTTCCTTTAAATTATAGTAGAAGAAAATTAAAACAAGGAAAATCATCAAAACCGTAGAATTATTTTTATGAGTTGAAAATAATATGATGAAAAAGAATTCTTTTATAATAATAATTTTACTGGTTTTATCTTTTTTCAACCTGTCTGAGGGGAAAGAAGAAAAAACCGATGCATACCTTTCATGTCTGTTACATGTAACAGACGAAGACAGTGAATATTCCATAAATATCAGTGAATATAAAAGTAAAGATAAATATTGCAGAAGGGATAACTGGGAAAGCCAGTCTCAGGGCCCTGTAAGTTATATAATCATCAGGGAAACCGGAGGAAAAACATCAAGCTATACAATAATCCACAGTATGAAAAAAATATATGTCCTGTCAGGAGAAAAGGACGCCATGCCTGTGATGGAGGAAGACTGGCTCGGAGAGCTCCATCTGAAACTTATTGAAAGAGAAGAACTTTCTCCTGAAAAATGGGAAGGATATATGTGCAAAAAAACCAGATTTATAAATAGAGACACAGATGAAAGCTGTACAGTCTGGTTCTCTGATAAACTTTCCCGGTGGGTAAAAATAACATCAAATCTCTCAGGCTTCACATTTAATATAGAAATGACGAAAATAAAAACAAAAGCTTTTAATATGAACATATTTAATTTACCGAAAGATTATAAAATAGTAAAGATAGATCCGAAAAAGATAAAACCTTTTCCCGGTATATAAAGAGCCCGGTGTAATAACCCATTATGCATTAATAAAGAGGGACCTGAAAAATTAATAAGGAGAAATATAAAGCTAATAGCTGACTGATAAAAAATGACAAAAGAAGCATTGAAATATCCGGCAATATTTTTATTTCTTGTATTTACTGTATTTATTCATTATATGGTGAAAAGTCCGGCACTTACGGAAAGAAAACAGATGTCCATGGGAAGTTCGTCACATATTATTGCCACAGGTAAGGAAGCACCCGATTTCTCAGTGGAAAATTTAAAGGGAGAAACAATTTCTCTTTCCGGTTATAAAGAAAAGAAAATGGTTGCTCTTTACTTCTGGAGCATTGATATTCCTGTATGTACTGCAACACTGGGAGAAATAGAAAAGTTTTATGATAAATACAAAGAAAAAGTGGAAGTACTGGCTATAAATATAGGTAACCTCAGGCTTGAACTGGAAAATTTTCTAAAAAATAAAAATTATACTTTTAATATACTCTCTGACAGACAGGGTGGAACTGCTATAAAATATCACATAAGTGAACCGACTTTTATACTTATAGACAAAAAAGGAAATATAGCGTATATACACAGACAGAATGAAATCAGCGGGAAATTCAATATTATACTGGAAAAAGAGGTTATACCTCTGGTAGAATAAATGGAACTGGCAATAAAAACGGAAAAACTTACAAAAATCTACGGTAATACAGGGAATAAAGACTCGCTCAGAGCAGTGAATGAACTTTCTATGGAGGTTCCGAAAGGAGAGGCCTTCGGTTTCCTCGGCCCTAACGGCGCAGGTAAAACAACTACCATATATATGCTTCTGGGGATATTAAAACCCACGTCGGGAAGCGGTAAATTACTGGGGAAACCACTCGGAGATCCGGGAGCGAAAGCAAAGCTCGGCTTTCTGCCGGAATCCGTAACACTTCATCTTCACCATACAGGATTATCTCTCCTGGATTATTACGGTGAACTTCTTAATATTGAACAGAGAAAAAAGAAAGCCCTTGAGGTTTTAGAACTGGTCGGTCTTAAAGATGCAGGAAATAAACTCATAACTTCCTATTCGAAAGGCATGGTTCAGAGACTGGGACTGGCACAGGCGCTCATCGGTGATCCTGATTTGCTCATACTGGATGAACCTACGGCAAATCTTGACCCCATAGGAAGAAAAGAAGTAAAGGATCTCCTGTTACATATAAAAGAGCAGAAAAAAACCATTTTTATCAGTTCCCACATACTCTCTGACGTAGAGTCAACATGTGACAGAGTCTGTATATTGAAAAACGGGAAATTGATAAAAACAGGGACAGTAGAAGAACTAACAAAGGTAAAAGATACTTCGGAAATCCATACAAAGGATCTCCCGTCTGAAGCAATAGAAAAAATTAAAAATCTTGGCTCTGAAGTCAACATAAAACAGGATGAGATCATAATAATTGTAAATAATAAGGAAGAGGAATTCGGTATAATAGAAATTATAAGGCAGAACAACTGCCCTCTTCTGTCTATTTTACAGAATAAAAATACCCTTGAAGATATATTCTATACAGCAGTAAAAGGAGAAGATAAATGAGTCCCATATGGCCTGTAGCTAAAGATACAGTAAGAGAAATGTCCAGAAAAAAACTGCTTCTGGCTATAATAGTGGCGGGAATATTTACAGCTATACTTTTTGCGACAGGTGTGGCTGTTGTTCCTATGGCAGGTGAAAGAGTGGTAACGGGACTTTCACAGGGCCAGCAGGCTTCTCCTGAAGTTATGGCTTCCATGATAACTCAATTCAATGAAAAAGGATATAACTTCCTGGTAACATGTTTTTCCATAGCCATAGAATTAATAGGAACTTTCCTGACTATACTTATGTTTTCCACATTCCTCCCTACTGAAATAGATAGAGGCACAGTGAAATTAATAATATCAAAGCCTGTAAGCAGATTTCAATTTATCATGGGCAAATTTCTCGGAGGAGTAATGATCATGGCCGGATACAGTGTTCTTATGGGAGGCCTTCAGATTCTCGGAAGTTTATATCTCACTGGTAAACTCGATCCGCCCGACAGATACTGTATGGTTCTTCTCTTCTGCAATCTCATGTTAAGAGGTTCTACCGCAATGGCGATGTCAATGATCATGAGACCGGTTCTTTCAGGTGTTGTATCCATCTTTTTATCGGGAGATATATTTCTTCTCATAGCAACATTATTTTCAGCAAAATACATTTATTATCCTTCAGCTATCCTCTATTACATATTACCCTGTTACTCACTCTTCCAAACCAGAACTATGTGGTTCTGGAATTTCCTCATAGCTCTTTTTTCCAATTACCAGCCACATGCTTTAACATTAACAGATATATGCTACAAAACAGCTTATGCTCTGGATGTAACAATAATTATGCTCGCTTTTACAATAATTTTATTCAACAGAAAAGATTTAATTCAATAATTTCTGAGTAAAAAGTGACTTACGTGGGTATAATAATTTAAGGAATATGTTGTTTCATAAATTATTAAAGAATGTTTCGAGTAAATAAACTATAATGTTAAAACTGAAGACTATACCACGGGGACTTTATATAGAATTTATTGTAAAAGGGAGGAGTGATTGTGGATACTATGTGTGACTACTATTCAACACTCGGATTACCGGTCAATGCATCAGCAGAAGATATACACGAATCTTACAGACAGCTTGCAAAAGAAAACCATCCCGATCTTAAAGGAAAAGAACTGGAAGAAGCAATGATAGAGATAAACAATGCCTACAGGATATTAAAGGATCCTCAGAGCAGGGATGAATATAATCTGAATGAGCTTCTCAAATTAAAAAGGCTCCCTCTTGAACTGGTGGAAAAACTTCCTTCAAAAGTGCCTGCCAGAAAAGGAAGACCTTTTATGCAGACAGTAGTAAAGAAGATTACAGGGAAACCGACTCTTTATACCATGACTGCCATAGCCATAAGATTTAAAACTGCTATGATGTATGCTTCATCACCGAAGCCCATGCATCAGGAAATGGCTATAGAAGAATTGAAAAAAGCCCTGGAGATGGAACCTAAACATACGGACAGCCTCTATAATCTCGGTGTATTATTCTGCAAAAGAGGAGATTTAGCTTCAGCACTCCATTATTTCAAGCGGTATATAGTTCTGGAAAAAGATGAAACAGTAGCAGGTCTGATAAATTATCTGGATAAAAAAATCAAAGAAAATCAGACGTCCCGGTTTATGACAAGACGATTAGAAGTTTAATAATCTATCTTAAATTAAAAATTCTCCAGCAGATCATCTACTGCTGTAATACCGCCGTATTCTTCTATTATAAGATCATCCATTTCATCTGCTATGACACCTATATGTACAATTGACGTTATAAGTTCTTTTTCATCAAGTGTGGAACCAAGGAGTACATGATCAAGAAGGATATAACCGTCTTCATCTATGGAAAATCTGCCAAGAACATTTTTATTATTCATCCTGAGAAGATTATATAAAAGAGGTTCGTCAAGCCTGGCTCCTTTTACTACGGCAGCCCTGCATATAACGATAGCTTCATCCCTTTCTTTATCTTTCTGAATATAAATATATATAAAGGTAGAACCTCTTCTTGTTACGAACAGAGTATCACTTACCTTATCATATCCGTCTCCTCCGTAGGTCTTTATAAGATAATCTTCCACTTTATAAGAAACGTCTCTTAATATATCCATAAAATAGTCTCCTGTTCTTATTGATCCAGCGATTTATCGACAACAAGCGGTGATTTGCATCTTCTGCAGAATTGAAAATCAGGAGCATTCAACATGCCGCATCTGAAGCACATTCTGACCTGAGGTGCTTCCTCTTTTTCCTTTTCTTCCAGTTTCTCTTCTTCAGGTGTTTTATAAACAACAAGAGCTGCTCTGCATTTTTTGCAGAACTGAGAATCAAAAGCATTCTCTTCACCGCATCTGAAACATGTTACGAACTGATCCGAAGTTTCTTTTACAGAGATAGCATTATTGATCTTTTCCAGACAATTGGCAGTTTTATCCAGTTCTTCCATAGCCTTTGTCAATCTGTCTTTATTCTTATCCATAAAATAATCTTTGAGTTCTAAAAGGGTCTGTCTCTGTTGTTCCAGCTCTACTTTCAGGGCAGATATGTCTGTATCGGAAGAAAAGGTTTGAAGTCTTTCTATAAGAGCATCCTGTTTATTATAAAGATTTGTAAATTTCGCATCAAGATCCGTTATGGGTATAACTCCCAGCAAAACACCTTTGAGAGTACGTTTTAATTCAGATACGTCAGCATCGTCTATATGAACTTCACCGAGTTCCTGAGCATAGAAATCTTTTAATCCGTCTATAACAGGAAACTTTTCATATGGTGCTATGATTCTTAATTGTTCGCTGAGAAATCTTGTTTTTACCTGCATTATCTGTGCGATTTCACAGAACTCTCTGAGTATTTCAAAAAGCATATTTTTATTATTAATATAAACTTCGAATTTCTGAAGAACCTGATCCCTTTTAAAAATATATCCTCCCAGCAGGGTCATCTCCATTACCAGCTTTTCATCCATAAGATTTAAAGCCCTTACCCTGTCCAGATCGTTTCTCAATTCCAGATCAAAGGCTTTCACTTCTTTTACTGGTGCTCTGACGACGTTTCTATCCAGTATCTGACCTTTTATGACACCGACAGATATATCTATAAAATTAACTATCTGAGGCGGATAGGCTATTACCATAACATGGTTCCCCCTTAAGACATATTTTCCTGAAGATTTTCTACCAGTTCCTGACCGGCTTTCACAAAATTCATTGCCTTTTCCTTAAATTTACTGTCCACATCGATTAAAGCAAAAACATTATCTATTTCTTCCAGTTCTTTCGGGTCTACCCTGTTATCTGCAAACACCAGAAGACAGATCTGATAAAGTAAAAGGGCTTTGCCGGGATTACTTTTTACAAGAGGAATTAAGTCCTTCAAATTCTGTTTTTCAGACAGTGCTTCTTTCATTTTTAATGTATATTCATTACCTTCTTCATCGAGCCCCATTATAACATTTTCAATAAGTCCCATTTCTCCTCTGGAGATTTCGCCGTCTGCCTGTGCCATAGCTATTAAAGCACGTCCTACATTGAATATTTCCTGTTTCATGTCATTGTCCATAGTATAATCTCTCCTTTATATAGTGATGCATGACCCGTGATTGGTAATTGTATTTTACCATATAGACCGGACTGAGTAAATAATATTACCCTTCAATTTTCAGTTTGCCTTCACCTATAAGTTGAAAAATTCTCTTTATCTGTTCCTGTTCCTCAGGTGTAACCTTCCCGTCAGACATAATAGCTTCATTCAGTCTGTTTTTTTCTTCAGCCGTTATCTTATTATCCGAAATAATGTCATCTACCAGTTTTTTTATATCCATAAACAGGTCTCCTTTTATAAAGTAATTTTTTAACTATCTGTTTTTTCGACATAGAAAATGAAAATTCCTACATAATTATGGAGTGAAAAGTGAAAAGAATATTATCTTACTAATGACTCACCACTCATATATTAAATTTCTGACACATTTCCTGAAATTCTTTATCAAGAGGAAATTTTTTTTTGATAGTCCTGAGAAATTCTTCTGCTTCAGTATATTTGCCTTCACTGAAATAGATAATATATCTGGTAAGATAAGGTTTGATATTACGGGGCCTCAATTCTATTGCTTTATCACAGAACATGCATGATTTATCCCATTCATTCAAATTATAATAGAGGAAGGACATTTTATCATAAATATTATAAAAAGCCTGCTTTTCGAAACTGTTTTTATAAAGTTTTTTCCCTGCTCCCAGCTCAAGAGCCTTTATAAAATAATTTCTGGATTCGTCAAAGAGTTTCATTTCCATACAGGCCCAGCCGAGATAAAAATAAAGGCCTGTATCATTATCTTTGAGTGATAAAGCCTGAAGCAATATATCTCTTCCCGAAGAAAAATCATAAAGCAATATATGTTCAAGAGCCGATTCTATTAAAAGAAAAAATCTCTCTTCTTTATCATTACACAGAGAAAGCTTATACGTTGTATAATCAATGTTTAACCGTTTATATTCCGACAGAAAATCCTCTATATCTCCATAAGTCACTATTCTGGCTTTATATGTACAGAAATTCGGCACCATATCAATTTCCATATTACCAAAGATTCTGCAGAACAGAGGTCTTACCTGATAAATTCTGCAGCCATATCCCGTTAAATAAAAAGGACATACAGGAAGATTACCGTAAAGAAGAAATTTCTCAAATACAGTTATGTCAGGTAAATGTTCATCAAGGCAGGTCTTTATGAAATCTTTTTCAAGGGGATAAAGGCCGGGAAAGTCCATTTTATTACTGCAACAGGAATAGCAGTCATTGCAGGAACCATGGGAAACAATCATGGAGGAGAAACTCTCAAACATATCTTCAAGAAGATGGTAAAACTCTTCCTGTTTATTCATCCCAATCCTCCCTGACTGCTAGAAATCTTTCTTATGAAGGCATAAGTTATTTACAGGATTTGCTTTTCCAGACAGGCAAATTTCTGTACAGTTTCATCATAAGGAAATCTTATTAAAAGTCTTTTTAATCTTTTCCTGAATTCTTCTTTCCGTCCCGTATTAATATAAATGGCAAGAAGTCCTGTATGACATATAATATTTCTCCTGTCAATCTTCAGTGCTTCCAGGTAATATTCTTCGGCTTTTTCTATCATATTCAAGCAGAAACAGGCGCAGCCCAGTTTCTCATAGATATAAAAACAGGCGAGCTTCTCATAGATATTTCTATAATTTTTTTCCGATGCACCACGTTCCAGGGATTTAAGAAAATAATTTATTCCTTCCTGAAAACGTTTCATTTCAACACAGGCCCAGCCAAGGCTATAATAGGTAGAATAGTTATCATAAAGTTCCAGAGCCATGTTAAATATATCAAAACTTTCAGAAAATTTATAAAGCATCATATATTCTGTACCAAGTTCCATTAAAAGAAAAAATTTCTTTTCTTTATCATGGGTAATAGAGAGTTTGTATTCACTATACTCCATATTCAGATATCTGTATTCATATATAAATTCCTTCAGTTCAGAATAGGGTATTCTTCCGGGAAGATTATAGTAAATACAGAACTGAGGAACAGTTTTATCAGTATCTACAGAGCCGAAAATCCTGCAAAAGAGAGGGCGAAAATTATAAATACTACAGCCTGACGTTTTATAAAAAGGGCATACGGGGAGAGATGTATGAAGAAGGTAATCCTGAAAATCATTGCTGGAAGGTATCTGCCCTCCTATATGTTCATCTATAAAATCCTTTTCCAGAGGGTAAAGCCATGGATATTTCGTAACAGGAGTACAGCAATAATAACACTGACCGCACGATTTTGACGTTTCAGCTTTAACAGTTGAGTCGAATCTTTCCAGAATTTCTCTATATCTGTGAAAAAAATTTTTTTTCAGAACAACACCCCGTTTTACAGTGAGCAGTGAGCAGTGACCAGTTATCAGTTATCAGTTATCAGTTATCAGTTATCAGTTATCAGTTATCAGT
>DAIOEN010000144.1:0-18537 GCA_036746235.1 Vulcanimicrobiota bacterium
ATTCCGGCATCTGAGGGACTCTCGTAATTTTTGTATAATCCAGAACCTCCCTTACTTTTGATATATCCAGGGCAAATAGTTCTCCGTCAAGGATAAATGTCAGATACTGTCTTGTTTCTGTGATTCCTGATACAGCCATTTTATAAAACCTCCTTCATTAAAATTTTATATATTCTTTATCTTCCTCATCACCTGTCAGATCTATGGCAAATTCTGCTTTCGGTGATTTCATTGTAATTGCTTTTGTTGTTTTTTTATTTGATATTTTACCGGAAATTTTCTTCTGAGGTGAATTTTCCGTCATATCCAGTCTGAAAAAAGCTATAATACTCTGAAGCTGCTGTGCCTGTGAGGAAAGCTCCTCTGAAGTAGATGCCATTTCTTCTGAAGCTCCTGCATTCTGCTGAATGACTTTATCTAACTGCTGTATGGCTCTGTTAATCTGTTCTGCCCCTGTACTCTGCTCCTTGCTGGCAGCACTTATTTCCTGAACAAGTTCTGCTGTTTTCTGTATGTCAGGTACGATTTTTGCAAGCATATTGCCTGCTTTTTCTGCTATGTCCACACTTGTAGAAGCAAGCTGGCTTATCTGCTTTGCTGCCTGCTGGCTTCGCTCGGCGAGTTTACGAACCTCGGCAGCTACTACTGCAAAACCTTTTCCATGTTCTCCTGCCCTCGCTGCTTCAATAGCCGCATTCAGAGCAAGCATATTGGTTTGCCTGGCAATTTCTTCTATGATAGAGATTTTTTCTGCAATTTCTTTCATAGCTGCCACTGTTTCTGTTACTGCTTTACCTCCTTCCTTTGCATCTTCTGCCGATTTTGAGGCAATCTTTTCCGTCTGGCCGGCATTATCGGCATTCTGTTTTATATTTGCAGACATCTGTTCCATGGAAGAAGAAGCCTCTTCTGCAGAAGCCGCCTGTTCTGTCGCTCCCTGAGACATTTGTTCCGAAGTGGAACTCATCTGTTCACTTCCTGATGCTACATTGGTAGCAGAGCTTTTTACGTTCGTTACAACCTCTCTCAGGTTTATAACCATCTGTTTCAGTGCTTCCATCAATCTGTCTTCTGCTGATCGTTCCCTCGGATCTACCATTAAATTACCTGATGCTATTTCTCCTGCCATATCTGTAACATTGTTAAGTGCATCAATAAGTAAATTTATATTATTTTTGATTTCATTGAAGTCCCCTTTATACTGGGCACTTATCTTTCCCGGCATATCTCCTTTACTGATGCGGTCTACATATTCTGCAGCCATATTCAGAGGGCCTATTATGGCATCAAGTGTATTATTTACACCCTGAATAATTTTCCTGAAATCTCCTTCATGGCGTGACGCATCGGCACGAATATCAAGTTTTCCTTCAAGTGCTGCAGAGGATAACATATTTGCGTCTCTTATAAGATTATTAACTGCATCTATACAGGTATTTATATTGTTTTTGATTTCATTGAAATCTCCCTGGTATTTCTCTGTGACTTTTTGCGGAATATCGCCTTTACTTATCCTGTCAATATATTCTGCAGCCATATTAAGAGGCCCTATGACGGCATCCAGTGTTTCATTAATACCGACTACGATGGGTCTGAACTCGAAGTTTATTCTGTCCGGTTCACCTCTTACATCCAGTTTACCTGCAAGAGCCGAGTCTATAAGTTTTTTTGTTTCAGAAAAAAGACTTTCCAGTATGGATTTAATATTGCCTGTAATAAAATAAGCAAGGACGGTAGATGCCAGAATACCTGCCAGTATGGACACAATAAGGAATATTGTGACATTTCTGGAATCAATATTTGATTTTTTTACCGCTTCATCTCCTATGTTTATATTCAAATCAATGATTTTATTCAGAAGATCTTCTGCAGGAGCAAATGAAGCAGCATTTATAACCAGTGCCTGATTGCTCATTTTATTATAAAGTTCGTCCGAAGGTTTTGCTTCATATTCTTTTGCTATTTTTACATAGTCTTCATGATCTTTCCACCATTTATCCCAGGCAGGCACAAACTCTTTCCACAGGCCTGCTTCTTCAACTGTCTGAGGTAAGGGTTCATAAATCTTCCATCCTTCGTCCGCCCTTTTTTTTGCCGCATCAAATCTATCATAGGCTGCTTTTCTTCCGGCGGCATCCAGATTTTTCGCAAGAAGGGCATTTTCTGCACTGTCAATAGCAGTCTGAGCTTCACTGACCATAAATAAGCCCTGTACACTGGGAAGCCTTACGATTCCGATTTCATGTACACTTTTCATTATAATACTTACACCTGCATATCCTGCAATACCCACTGCCAGTGTAATAACAGTAATAATAAGAAAAGCTACTATGAGCTTTGTGCCGAGTTTCATTGATTCTAACATGAAAATAACCTCCTGCCGTTTTATATTTGCTCTTCATTTCCCTGAAGCATTATAAGTTCTTCTGTAGAGAAAACCCTGTCAATATCAAGTATTATAATGAATTTTTCCTCTTTTTTCCCATACCTTATTTATGGATAGTTATGAAACCAACTATAACTATATAGTATTATCGGTTACAATAAAAAAAAACTTTATAGTGATTTAGAAAAATTTTTATTGCACACCCTTCCGGAGGGTGAGGCTCTGGAGAAAAATATATACCGTATTAACAGTAATTTGTAAATTAAATAAATGTAATATCTTGGCAGTCTTTAAAGAAATGTTGTTTTGCACGATGATTATAGATTTTTCGGAAGAGCCTCACCCTCCGGAAGGTATTTGATGACTTTTCGGATAGGCTCTAAACGCCCTGATGTGAAGTGTGAAAGGTTAAGGGATATTATAAAACATCAAAATATGCAGGTGCTTTTTCTATGAGGATTTTCTTTATTTCTTCTGCTATATTTCTTATTTCCCACTGGGCTTTTTTTGATGTTGATAATTTCAGAAAATCCCACCATGCCTGAAAATTTCCTGAGATAACTAATCTGGTAAGAGTGGCATTGGGAAGTACATAACGGGCATCTTCCTGAGGTACACCTGCATCAACTAATTCACTGTATGCCTGTTCTATCTTTTGCATTATTTCCATATATAACATAAGACTTTCTTCAGACGAGTTATATATAGACATAGGAACCAGATATGTAAAATCTTTCATATTTACATAACGCTGGCTTTCCTGTGTGTAATTTAAATGGGTATGTCTTACTAACTGGTGGCTGCAGGCTCTGCTGCACATGACCTCAAAAGATGCCATACAGTGTCTTCCCAGAGATAGCCGGCCTCCTTTTACTGTTTTTCTTATAAATTCTTCATAATCAACATGTTCTCCCCGGGTTCTTGTGGAAGTTTGAACTGCATAACTCATGATTTTTGCATATTCCGGTGTTATGTATAAAAGTTTTATCATATACTATGACTCTTTCTTTAATATCTGATAAGGATTACAGTGAATTATCAGTATAAATTATCTGACTCTTTTTTATATTCCTCAGGGTATTAAGAAGCATATCTTTTGCATATTCTGTTACAGGATTGTCATGGCCTGAATAAATGATTTCTATATCCAGTGTTACTATCCTTTCAAATATTTTTACAAAATGGGAAGAATAGGCACCGCCAGGTGTTCTTATATTTATAGCATTATCGCCTGAAAAGAATACTTTATCTTCTCTGCAGTAAAGGCAGATTGAATCGTTTGAATGGCCCGGTACATGTATAACCTCAAAGATTCTGTCTCCCATAAGAAGATTCTGTCCGTCTTTTAATATATCTGTTACTCCTTCTATTTTTGTAAAAGCATATACCCTGGGATTATATCTTTTTATTACATCTTTCAGTCCCCCTGAATGATCAAAATGTCCATGAGTAAGCACTACCTGTTCTACAGGTCTTTTCCCGACTCCTGTGGAAACCCCTGCTATGTCATCAATAACTTCACCATTTGTGCCGACATCTACAAGAGTATTTACTGCATCTAACTGATTCCAGCTTCCGAGAACCAGGTATCTGTTGGCACAGTAAACTTTCTCTGATTTTCCCAGATTCACTATTTTCATAAATATTTATTCCTTTAATGAGTAATACCTGAACCGTAATAAGTAATCTGTCATTGTCATATCACTACCAACTACTCAAACCTTTTTAAATAACTGGGCATCGGAGACTACCTGAGTGAAAAGACCTGATAATTCTTCCGGTAGTTTCTGGGTTTGTTCTGTCGCAAAATATCCTCCCGGTGCAAGTGCCTTATGGAACATTCTAATAACTTCTATTCTTTCCGATTGCTGAAAATGAAGGAGGACATTTTTACAGACTATCAAACTGTAATCACTGCCTGCAGGTTTCAGTGACAGGAGATTGTGTTTTTGAAAAACCACACTCTTTCTTATTTTTTCATTGATTTTGTAATGCTCCGGTTTCGAAGATTTATCGAAGTATTTTGCAAAAATTTCAGGAGGAATCCGCTGAAGTGGTTCCTCATGGTATTCACCTTCAGAAATAATATTTTCAAATAGATTGCTTTCATCTATGTCTGTAGCGTCAATCTTTAAATTCCTGAAGGCAAAATGGCCCATGTTCTCGGCAAATATGATTGCCAGGGAATATGGTTCAGGCCCCATTGCACAGCCTGCATCCCATATACGGATATTACTTTTCCCTGAAGCATATTTGACTACATTCTGTACTGTCAGATTTAATGTATGGTAATCTCTAAAAAAATATGTAAAAGCCATTTGTTTATTCGTGACGCGAGAAAGGCAACTTTTAGTTCCCTCTCATCTATCACATATCACCTCTCAATTTATAAATTCAGTAAAATTTATTAACATCCTTTTTTTCTGATAATCTTTTATAGAATAGAATTTTTTATTAATGGTCTCTTTCCTTGCGTTACGCTTTAATATATTTGAGACACTTATTTAATTGTCCTTTCATATTACCGGGTCTGTTAAGCTCAGTCCTCTGTATCAAACATTTTATGTTCAAAAGATAGATAGAAAAATACGCCGTTTTCCCCTTCCGAAGGCCCTACTCCTATGGGAAAACTGATGGCCGGGACTATCTGTAATCCTGAATCGCAGTTTATGGCAAACCTCATGCCGGGATTAATAAAAAAACTGTCTTCCTTCGGTGTGCTTATTCTTCCCATATAATCTGCTATAACATATTCGTTGTTTGTTCCTGCTGCTTCAAACATAAGATTGAAATTTTCAGATGTAAGCCATATAATACTTGCGCCATAGTTAAAACCCAGTGTGTTTGCACTGCCTCCTCCCGGTTCTCTTGCTCCCGGTGTTACTGTTAAACCTATATTCCAGTGAGTTACGAATTGATCTGAAAGTTCCACACTTAAAGGGATATTTGTCTGAAAACCCCATGAACCTGTTCCAAAACCTTTTTTGTAGTCTCCTGTAGGAAGAATGACAGAGAAACGGGGAGATATGGACAATTTCTCTTTATCTATAAGTTGATAGCGATAATTGATTAATATGTCACCTGTCCCCGTGTCAGAGGTATTATCTGTTAAATGCATTACAGGAAACAGAAAAGATATTTGATGTTTTTTCCCGTGAAGAGGCCATTCCTGTGTAAAGGTATAGAACCAGGAGCTGTCATTACTGTTATATTGATAAGATTGAATATGCTGTACAATCCCCGGTTCCTGGTTATATGCTTCTTCTATAAAGAAAGAATTATCCTGAATTTTTACAGATTCTTCTTTTTGCTCTTCTTTTTCCTGAGCCAGTAATAAATTATTGCTGAAAATATAAATAAAAATCAGTAAAAATAACAAATATCTTTTCATAAACTTCTCCTTACAAGGAGTATAGTGTATTTCATAATTCCTGATAAAGATATCGGTAAAATTAGTTGAAATTTTATAGTTTAGAAAAAAATAATGGCATATTTCATCTATGCCATTATTCTGGAAAGTATAGAAATTTTACATATATTATTATTTATCTGCTCATGGCGAGATGGTTATAACTTTACTTCCTTCGGAACAACCATAAGAGGAGGTATTTTTTTATCTGTAATATATTCTATAGCTTCAACAGCTTTCTGCCTTATTTCAATATTTATGTCATCAAGTAATTTTGACAGAGAAGGGACAGCTTTTTTATCTTTTATATTATGAAGAGCAGTAATGGTACAGAGTCTTATACTTGCACTCTCATCCGAAAGAAGAGGAATTAATATATTGAGTGCTCTCCTGTCACCGAGTTTACCCAGTTCTTTTATGGCCAGAAGTCTTCCTTTATCTTTTTTATCTATTTTTCTGACAAGTTCTTCGAAATAGTCTGCACTATTTTTAATACCTTCTTTAAAGAATTTTTCTTCCTCTTCCTCGGCTTTCTTAAGTTTTTCCAGAGCATCAATAAGAGCTGCCTTCATTTCTCCTGCATTATCGTATCTCTCTTTTATTTTTGTTTTCAGGGCTTTTTTTATTATTATATCGGTATATATTGAAGCAGAGAAATTCAGGGCAAGTACTGTAGTAAAATTACCATCCATCCCGGGTGCTTCTCCGCTCAGAAGATAATGAAGGGTTGCGCCTGCAGAATATATATCGCTTCGCGGCTCTGCATTACCGGCTAATTGCTCCGGAGGGGCATAACCACTTGTTCCGATTTTTTTTGTGCTGGCTCTGTCACTTCTTATGGCTAAACTAAAATTGAAAAGAACGGCAGATCTGTCTCTTTCTCTGATAAACAGGTTTGATGGTTTAATATCTCTGTGCAGTACAGGTGGCTCCTGATTGTGCAGGTACTCCAGAATATCACATAGATTAATACCCCATTTTAGTATCTGTTCTTCTGATATCTGTCCGTAGCAGTTTTCAAAATATGTTTCCAGATCAATACCTTCTATATAGTCTATAACCATGAAATATCTTCCGTTTTCTATAAAGTAGTCCATAGTTTTAGGAAGATTGGGATGACTCAGTTTTGCAAGGAGTTTTGCCTCTTCATTGAATTTTTTACGATAATATGCTTCTTCTTCACCGGAAGAAAGAGAACTTTTTAATTCTTTTACAATACATGGCCCTTCAAGTCTGAGATCATGGGCCATATAAAAATCTCTTTTTTTAAGCGATTTATAACGTTCCAGGATTTTATATCTTTCACAGAGGATAGTACCTGCTTCAAGTATACCTTCAGGCGGTATGGAAGATGTCTGATCATTATATCTTCTTCCTCCTGTAGCCCGTCCGAGATCGGTAATGGAAACTTTATCGAGAGAAGAAATTTTTTCTTTACAGGCAGCTTCTTCTGTTTTCGATAAATGACTTTCTTCTTCGGAAGTTTTTAAATGGGTGGAATGTTTATCCTTCTCATTTGCAAAAAAAGCCCATTTTATGCCATCTTTTTCCGTCCAATTTCCGTCAAAAAGATATTTTTCTACTCCCTTATTCTCTTTGTCTTCTTTCATAAAATAATCACCTGATTTGTGACGCGTGACGCGTGACGGGTTTATATCGTGCATCACATATTACGCTTTACGCATTACGATGTTGTAGTTATGAAACTAACTATAAATATTTCAGTTAATAATATTATAACAGTCTCTTATCTTTTAATCAATAGAATTAACTTGAAGGTATAGGAATTTTCATTTTTAATGGCTTAAAATAAAGCTTTAGATAAAAATTAAGTAGAGGCACTTTATCAAAATAACCTGACATTTCACCTGTAGCAGGAATTTGTTTACTCAAATAGAATTGTCTGATATATAAATCCGGTTTTATGATATACTTTATACCAGGGATAATCCCCGCGTCACGCGTCACGCGTCACGATTTAAAAAGGATAATCCCCGCGTCACGCGTCACGCGTCACGCGTCACGATTTAAAAAGGATAATCCCCGCGTCACGCGTCACGCGTCACGCGTCACGATTTGAAAATGAATTTAATCGATAAGATTCTTAAAGAGAGATATAAGATTACGGAAAAAATCGCATCAGGCGGTATGGCAGTTGTATATAAAGGGACAGATCTTCTTCTTGTAAGAACTGTGGCAATAAAGGTTTTGAAAGATAGTTTTACAAGAGACAAAGGTGTGCTGGAACGTTTTTATAGAGAAGCCAGAGCTGCAGCAGGCTTATCTCATACGAATATTGTAAGTATTTATGATATAGGCCGGGAAGAGGACCTTTATTTTATTGTTATGGAATATATGTCAAACGGTACTCTTGAGAATGTTATGGAAAGAAAAAGAGAACTTTCTACAGGAGAAGTCATAAAATATGGCATCCAGATCTGTCGTGCTCTGGATTATTCCCATCAGAAAAGAGTAATACACAGAGATATAAAACCTCAGAATATTATGTTGACGGAAGAGAATCAGATAAAAGTAGTGGATTTCGGTATCGCAAGAGCTGTTGATTTACGTGATATCACTCAGAGCGGTGTGATTATGGGTTCTGCTTATTACTTTTCTCCTGAACAGGCATCAGGTAAAACTGCCACAGAACATTCCGATATATATTCCCTTGGCGTACTCCTTTATCATATGTCTGCAGGAAGATTGCCTTTTGACGGAAATAGCCTTATGGACCTTGTCAATAAGCATATTAAAGAGAGTCCGAAATCTCCCAGAAGTATAAATCCTTCCATACCGGGTGATTTAGAGAAGATAATACTGAAATCTATGGAAAAAAAGCCTGAAAATAGATATGCATCTGCTCAGGATTTTCTGGCAGATCTTCAGTCATGCGTCACATCTATAGATGGACTGGAACTCGAAGGTGAAGATATAATTAGCGACCAGTACAGTGAGGCTGTTTCTCCTGAAGGTGATAGAGGAGATATTACCTTTTTTTCGGAAGACTATGAGAAACATCTGCAGAGTGGTACAGGTATATCTGACGAAGAGGAAATAATATTTACTCTTGATGATTTGAAGAAAAGAAAAAAAACACCTAAAGCCATTCCTGTCTATTATTTTATTCTCTTTTCCCTTATAATTGTTTTTATCACAGGTATTACAATCGGGATTATATGGGCTATAAAAAGACCGACTCCTCTAGAAACTCTTGTGTCAGTACCTGATATAAAGGGCAGAAAAGAAAGTCAGGCAAGAGCCTGTCTTGAACAATGGGGACTTGTATTTGGCAATATAAAAACAGAATATAGCTATAATGTTGTAAGTGGTGCCGTTATATCTCAGGAACCTGAAGCAGGAAAACCGGTTAAAAAAGGAACTGTAGTTTCTGTAGTTATAAGTTCAGGTTCCAGAAAAGTTGTCATACCTTATGTGGTTCAAATGAACCTTTCAGAAGCTCAGCTAAAGGTAAGTCAAAAAGGACTTACCATGACTGTAGTAAGTGAAGAATATCATGAAGGTTTGAAACCAAACTATGTTATTTCACAGGAACCACCTGCAGGTACGGAAGTAGATGGGAAAACAGTAGTAAAGGTTGTTGTTAGTAAAGCAAGAGAAGGTATTTCTGTACCGTCTCTGAGGGGTTTATCGAAAAAAGCGGCAGAAGAATTACTTGCACTTCAGGGGTTAAAACTTCTTGTATTAAGGGAAGAAGCTGATAATAAAATAAAAAAAGGCAGGATTATTTCTCAGGATCCGCCGGTAGATACGCTGGTTGAAGGCAATTATACAGTTAAAGTTGTATTAAGTGCCGGCACTGTAATAAATTCAGTTAAAAATAATAAAATCGTTGTACCTGAATTTCTTGCTAAAACCCTGAAAGAAGCAAAAAATACTGCAGAATCCCTTGGACTTACCCTTGTAACCAGATCTGATGAAGGAAATATAAATGATGATATGATTGTTTCTTTTCAGTCTCCTCCTGCAGGAACAGCCATTACTAAAGATAAAAAGATTCAGGTAAGAGTAAAATCAAAGGTAACAATAGTAGAAGTCCCTGATGTAAGAGGTAAGCTTTTGATGGACGCAAAAAATGCCCTTCGTCTTAAAGGTTTATCAGCAGGAAATATAAGTGAAATGTTATCAAATGATGTAGTACCCGGAACAGTTTTACAGCAGGAACCTCTTCCTAAAACTCTTCTTCCTACAGGCAGTTCTGTGGGACTTGTTGTATCTAAAACTCAGGATAAATCACTGGTCATTGTGCCATCTCTGGTAGGTATGAATGTTAATGAAGCAAAATTGCTTGTTGAAAAAAAGGAACTACTTACCGGTTCAGTTATAATTCAGCCTTCTGAAGAACAGACGGGGATTGTTCTCTCACAGCAACCGGCAGGAGGAATGTCTGTTAAAAAAGGGACGGAAATTAATCTTATAGTCAGTAAATAATTTTATAGTGAGTAGTGAATAGTGAGTAGTGAGTGACAGATTTATTCCACTCACCACTCACCACTCACTTAATGGGGTGAATGGAATTTTGAAAAAAAGAAACATAAAAATATTTTTGAATTTTTTTATATCTATCATTGCTCTTCTTGTTGTTATAGTAACTATTGTTAGTATTACATACATAGGATGGAATTTTTATAATGATGTATTCGGAAAGGTTACGGATATTTCTGTTCCTTCTGTTATAAATATGGATATAATAGAAGCCAGGCAGAAGCTGAAACAGGCAGGTCTGGAGATAGAAACACAGCAGAAATACAGTGATACTGTTCCGAAAGACATGATTATTTTTCAGAAACCTGAAGCAGGACGAAAAGTGAAAGTAGGAAGAAAGATTTTTGTTATAGTAAGCCTTGGATGTGAACTTGTAAATGTGCCAAATCTGAAAGGTTTACCGTCTCATGACGGAGAAGTAAAGCTAAATGAACTGGCCCTGAAGTATCTTGTTGAAAAAGAAGAATCTCATGAGACTATTCCGAAAGGCATGATAATAGAACAGAATCCTCCGGCTCTCAGTCAGGTTCCAAGGAACACAACTGTTCAGGTAATTCTCAGTTCAGGTCCTGCAGTTCCCGTAGACGTACCTGATTTAATAGGCCTTACCCTGGCAGATGCAAGAACTGCAATAGAAAATTCCGGTTTTTCTCTCGGAAAGATTGTATGGCTTGAAGATACCAGATTTAAACCGGGTATGATACTTACACAACTGCCTACCGCAAAGGAAAAACTTAAAACAGGTTCTCTTATAAGTGTAGAAGTTACGGCAGATAAATATCCGGAAAATAAGATATATTTTCAACAGGACCTGCTCACAATAATGGTTCCTAAATCTGACACAGATAAAGAAGTTGAAATTGAGGTTGTTGTGTCGGATCGTTTCAGCACGGGTAAGGTCTATCATGCCTTTCATAAAAGCGGAGAAAAAATAGAAATTACCGTGAGCAGTCTCGGTAACGGACATGTTGAAATATTTTTTGATGGTGCCCTTGAAGTAAAGGCAGATCTTTGAACAGTGACCAGTGACCAGTGACCAGTGACCAGTGAAGAGTGAATAGAGTTTATAGTTTAAGGTTTATAGTTGAGAATTGATTTAAAACTCTCAACTCTCAACTTTATTTAACGCATTACGCAACCACCCGTCACGCGTTACGCGTTACCCGTCACGATCTTATATTTATGAAAGGAAACTTTATGACCGAAAAAAACATTAAAATTGCTCCTTCTTTACTGTCAGCAGATTTTTCGTGTCTCGGTACTGAAGTAAAGAGTGTTGAAGAAGGAGGAGCCGATTATATTCATTTTGATGTAATGGATGGACACTTCGTTCCGAATATAACCTTTGGACCTTCGTTGATTAAATCCCTGAGAAGTTTTTCTTCTCTTATATTTGATGTTCATCTGATGATAGAACAGCCGGAAAAATATATAGAAGATTTTGTTAAATCCGGTGCTGATATTATTACAGTCCATGTTGAAACATGTCCACATCTCCATAGAACATTACAGATGATAAGAGATTCAGGTGTAAAAGCCTCCGTATCACTTAACCCTGCTACAGATCCCTTTTTCCTGGATTATATCTGGGATAAGCTGGATATGGTTCTTGTTATGAGTGTTAATCCCGGATTTGGAGGGCAGAAATTTATTCCGTCTGTACTGAAAAAAGTGGAATGGATATATTCCCGTATTAAAGATGAAGGTCTAAATATAGATATAGAAATTGATGGAGGTATAGGGCCGGAGAATGTAAAAGAAGTCGTAAAATCAGGATGTAACATAGTGGTAGCAGGTTCTTCTGTATTCGGCAAAAAGCCTGTTTTTTCTGCAATAAAATCCATACGCGACAGTATCAGATGAAATCCATTATAAGACCTGTATATTATAGAGATATCCCTCTTTTTGAGGAAATATGGAAGGATTTTATTCTATCAGAAACCTCCTGTGAGGATAGATTTTTACATCCTCTCAGATTTTCATCAGTAGATTTTCTTACAGGTAAATTTTTGAAATCTATTCTGGGAGAATCTTCTTTCTGGGATAATTTCCTGGTTTATGAAATTGATGGTACCCTTACAGGTTTTATGGAAGTGTCTCATTTACCCGGAAAATCAGAGGAGCTTTTTATAAAAAATTTTGTCATTTCTTCTTCATTTCGTAACAGAGGATTGGGAAAAGATTTTTTACATGATATAATAAAAAAATTTTCCGCACAGGGCATCAGGGAATTTCATCTTGAAGTCAGAAAAGATAATCGTGCTGTTAATTTTTACCGTAGATCCGGTTTCCTCAATAGAGGTTCAAAATATTATATGATATTTACAGGAGATAATAATAAAATAATCAGTGAAGAACATGAAGGATTCAGATACTGGATCCCTTCTCAGGATACAGACAGATTAAATGAATTTATGCGAAAGTCCTCTGTTCAATCAGAGTGTTTAATACCCGCTTTCCCTGAATATAATTACATAGAACATTATATGGATAATCTCATTTTAAAATATAAAAAAGAAAAACTGGATGTATATATATTGGAGATAGATAATACTATTAAAGCTTTTTCTGTAATTTATTATTACTTCAATTACAATAAGGCTCTTCTGGACATAGTTTTTAACATGGGACTTCCTTTGATGTTACTTGAACAATTTTTTAAACTGGTCATGAACCGGATAAAATCAGGTATAAATGTTATATTTTCTTTTAATGATACGCAGAAAAAAACAGCTTCATTGTTAGAAGAAATGGGCGGAAAAATATATAGAGAAAATATTTTGATGAAATATGTGAAGGGTGAAGAGTGAAGGGAAATAACTTTTAATAAAAAATGCTTGAAACATAAGGAAAGGAGATATTTATGCTTACCGTATCTGATGTAGAGCATGTGGCACGTCTTGCCTCTCTGTCACTTACTGAAGAAGAAAAAAAACTCTTCTGTCAGCAGTTAGGTGAGATTCTGGAATTTGCCGGACAACTCAATGAAATTGATACAGAAGGAGTAGAGCCTGCGTTTCACTCTATTCCTCTGACCAATGTATTCAGGGAAGACAGAGCACATAAGTCTATGGACAGAGAACTTGCCCTGTTCAATGCCCCTCAGAGGGAAGAGAATTATTTTAAAATACCCAGAATTATCGGAGAAGATGAATAGAGAAATAATGAAGGGGGTTAACTTGTTGGAACCGTTATACAATCATACGTCATATCAATTGAGAGAAAAACTTCTGGCCCGAGAAATTTCTTCGGAAGATATAGTAAAATCTGTTTATGAAAGAATAGAAGAATATGATAGTAAAACAGGAGCTTTTTTATGGGTCTGTCAAAAAGAGGAGCTTTTAAATAAAGCAAGAGAAGTAGACAGGAAAATTGCTTCAGGTGAAAAAACAGGAAAACTTGCAGGAATTCCTGTAGGGATAAAAGACAATATGTGTGTAAAAGGAATGACTGCTACATGCGGCTCGAAAATACTGAAAAAATTTGTCTCTCCCTATGATGGCACTGTTATAAGAAAACTTCTTGATAACGATGCAATTATTATGGGAAAACTTAACTGTGACGAATTTGCTATGGGTTCATCCAATGAAAATTCTGCCTTTTATCCTGTAAAAAATCCATGGGATTTTAATAGAGTTCCCGGCGGTTCCAGCGGAGGTTCTGCCGTATCTGTAGCCGCTTCGGAAGTCATTGTCTCTCTTGGAAGTGATACTGGCGGTTCCATAAGGCTTCCTGCGTCTTACTGCGGAGTTGTCGGGGTAAAACCTACTTACGGCAGAGTTTCCAGATATGGTCTTGTAGCATTTGGTTCCTCCCTGGATCAGATAGGCCCTCTTGCTAAAGATGTGAGAGATGCTTCTATAATGCTGGAAGTAATTTCCGGCTATGACAGGCATGATTCTACTTCCATAAACAGAGAAGTACCTGTTTATGAGGAACTTATTGAGAAAGATATAAAAGGTCTCAGAGTTGCCTTTCCGGCCGAATTGATCGGAGAAGGTATCGATGGAAAAGTAAAGGAGAGGTTTTTTGAAACAATAGCTTTATTTGAACGTATGGGCGTAATATGTGAAGAAATTTCTCTTCCTATGTTGAAATACGCTCTCCCCGTATATTATATTATCTCTTCGTCAGAGGCCAGTTCCAACCTTGCCCGTTTTGACGGAGTCCGCTATGGTTACAGGGATTTTGAAGGTAAAGATATTTTTTCTATGTATGAAAAAACAAGAAGTGCTTTCGGCGCAGAGGTTAAAAGAAGAATTATGCTGGGAACCTATGCACTGAGTGCCGGCTATTATGATGCCTATTATCTGAAAGCTCAAAAGGTAAGGACTCTTATTAAAAGAGATTTTGAAGAAGTCTTTAAAACATTTAATGCCATTATTTCTCCTGTAGCACCTACCACTGCTTTTCTCCTGGGTGAAAAGATAAATAATCCTCTTCAGATGTACCTGACTGATATATGCACAATACCGGTAAACCTGGCAGGTTTACCTTCCATGTCTGTTCCTGCCGGACTTATAGACGGACTTCCTTTCGGTTTACAGATTACAGGAAATATATTTGATGAAGCTACAATATTAAGGCTTGCCCGGGGTTTTGAACAGACTTCACGATATCATATGTTAAAACCGCCTCTGGAGGTGAAGTAAAATGTCATACTATACTATTATAGGACTTGAAGTTCATGTGGAACTTCTTACAGAGAGTAAAATGTTCTGTTCCTGCAGTACAGAGTTCGGTTCCCCTGCGAACACGAATGTATGCCCTGTGTGTCTCGGACTTCCCGGAGTTCTTCCTGTTATAAACAGAAAAGCCATTGAGTATCTTCTCAAAGCTGCTATTGCTCTTAACTGCCATATACCTGAAAAATCGAAATTTGACAGAAAGAATTATTTTTATCCCGATATGCCTAAAAATTATCAGATTTCTCAGTATGATTTGCCTCTTTCTGATAATGGCTATCTTGAAATAAAGTTACAGGGAAATAAAAAGAAAATAGGAATTGAAAGGATTCATCTGGAAGAAGATACGGGAAAATCTGTTCATACCGGAAATATTGATAAATCTCTTTATACACTTGAAGATTTTAACAGAGCAGGTGTGCCCCTTCTTGAAATTGTGAGTAAACCTGATATGACAGAACCGGAAGAAGCTTATGAATATCTTAAAGAATTAAAAGCCATACTTCTCTGTATCGGAATAAGTGATTGCAAGATGGAAGAAGGATCTCTCAGATGTGATGCAAATGTTTCTGTCAACAAAGAAGGTTTCCCGGAGTTATCAAAGAAAGTAGAAATAAAAAATATGAATTCTTTTAAATCGGTTCAGAAGGCTCTGGCCTATGAAATAAAGAGACAGACAGAAATTCTGGACAGGGGAGAGGCTATAAATCAGGAAACAAGAGGATGGATTGAAGACGAAAATAGAACGATTTTTATGAGAGGTAAAGAAATGGCTCATGATTACAGATATTTTCCCGAACCTGATCTTGCCCCCCTTGAGATAGACAGACTCTGGATAGAAGAATTAAAACATACCATACCGGAGCTTCCTTCAGAGAAAAAAAACAGATATATGAGAGATTATTCTCTTTCAGATTATGAAGCAGATATAATATGCAGGAATATGTCAGTTTTTTTTGAACAGACAGTTGCCATTTATAATAAACCTTCTGTTATTGTTAACTGGCTTACAGGAGATATATCTAAATATTTAAATGCCACGAATATTGATATAAGTGCTACAAAATTATCTCCGGAAAATCTTGTTAATCTGTTAAACCTTATAGATGATAATATAATAAACGGAAAAATAGGAAAAGAGTTAATAGAGGAAATGTTAGAAACAGGGAAGAGTGCCGGAAAAATTATAGAAGAGAAAGGTCTTGTTCAAATAAGTGATGAAGAAGTTTTACGAAATTTGATAAAGAAGGTTATAGACGGAAATTCAGATGCAGTCAACGGATATTTAAATGGGAAAACTAAAGTGATAGGATTTCTTGTAGGACAGATTATGAAATTTTCAAAAGGCAAGGCAAATCCTGAATTGACCAATAAGCTGCTTCTGGAAGAATTGAATAAATTAATGGAAGCGTGACGGGTAACGCGTAACGCGTGACGGGAGGAGCAATTTTTATTTATATAATGAAATATCTAAAATATGCATTTTTACTTGTATTTTTAATATGTCCTGTGTGTACATCCGGTTATATATCAACACTGGATATTTATCCGTCACCAGTAGAACTTTCGGAAGGGGATTCTTTTCTGCTTCAGGCAGTCGGGAGAAATGAGGAAGGTGTTGTTGTGCCGCTTCAGATTGTTTCCTGGTCTGTTGAGCCGGAAGAACTGGGCCGTTTTTCTTCTATAAATACCATAAAAACTACCTTTACTGCAGAAAAGAAAGGTAAAGGTAAATTAACAGTAAAATATGGTGATATTCTCTGTGAGAAAGAGATTATAATTTATGATACTTTTCCACCTTATAATGATCTGTGGCCGGTGAGAAGCAGTGAGCAGTGAGCAGTAATCAGTGACCAGTGAAACTACGCGTTATGTGTCACGATCTCATGTTCACAAAATAAAAAAGGAGTAATATCTATGAAATTCAAAGTAGCCCAAAAAATCAGTCTGATTATATGTCTATTATTATTATTCTGTACCATATCTTATGGTCAGGAAAAGCCCGGAAAGAGAGCTGAAGCAGAAACTCATCTTCAGGCAGGTATAAAATTACAGGAACAGGGAAAATTCAAGGATGCAGAAGGAGAGTATAAAAAATCAATTGAAATAGATCCTTCTTATGTCGAAGGTCATGTTTATCTTGCCAATATTCATTTTCTTATATCACAGCAGGAAATTGTTTCTGCTGTAGATATTCTGGAACATGTTCTGACAATAGATCCCAATAATGCTCTCGCATATCATCAGCTCGGCCTCATATATTACAGTCAGGGGTATTTTGATGATACGCTGGATTTTTTTTATGCTGCTACAAAATTTGATCCGAACAATCCCCAGTTTCATTTTGACCTTGGTATGGCCTACGGAAAAACAAATAAACTGGAACTCGCAATTACAGAATTGAACACTGCCTATGAACTTGCCCCGAAAGAACACAGGATTTTAGGTGAACTCGGTCTTGCTTATATATCTACGGGAAATTATAGTAAAGCTCTTCTGACATACCAGAAAGCAGTATCTCTTGCACCTGATATCCCGAAATATCATGGTTATCTCGGATTCTGTTATATGAATAATGACAAACCCGAACAGGCTATGCTGGAATATCAGAAAGCTATAAAATTAGATCCGAATGCTCCTAATTATTATAATGACCTGGGTTTTATCTATGAAAAACAGGGTAAATATAAATATGCTCTGGACCAGTACGTGAAGGCTTCCGGACTGGCACCAAATGAATTGTCGTATCTCAGAAACATCGCCATAGTTTATGAAAAACTCAGGGACTATCCGAAATCAGAAGAGACATATTTGAAAATATTAAAATTATTCCCTAAATCTTCAGTTGATTACGATAGTCTCGGATATTTATATTATACTCAGAACAGATTTGAAGAAGCCATTACACAGATAAAAAAAGCTATAGAGCTTAATCCTGATGTGGCTGAATATTATATAGATCTTGGTGGCACTCTCAGTCAAATAGATAAAATCGATGAAGCCATGAAGTATTTTCAGAAAGCAATAGAATTAAAACCTGATGCACCTCTTGCATATAATTTAATGGCCAAATGTTACTGGAAATTATCCAGAAAAAAAGACGGATTACAGTATTTTAAGAAAGCTGCAGAATTAACGAGAGATACTTCTATATATCTTATAGATTACAGTGAAGCTCTTTTTTACAGTGAAAAACCAAAAGAAGCAGAAGAAATTTTATTAAAAGTAATAGCAAGAGAGAATAATAATGTCTCTGCATGGTATCTCCTTTATAATATTTATAAATTCCAGGAACGGACGGAAGAAGCGGAAAAGGTAAAAAAACATGTTAAAGAACTGGGCTTTGATCTTGAAAAGCTTGAAAAGGGAGGAGATAAAATAAACCTGATGCCGAAGGAAAAATAGTGAGTCGTGAAAAGTGAAAAGTAGTGGCGAACACAGGAGTTTGCCCGTTACCCGATGAAAACGTGCATTATCCGTCACATGTCACGCCTGTAAGGAGGTTAAAGCAGTTGACAAATAATGTATTAAATAGTATCATTTGATACAGG
>DAIOEN010000145.1:0-18357 GCA_036746235.1 Vulcanimicrobiota bacterium
TGAAGAAGGAGATTCCTTCGGAGGTTTTGGCAGTTTCGGCGACGAAAAACCTGTTGAAGAAGGCGATTCCTTCGGAGGTTTTGGCAGTTTCGGCGACGAAAAACCTGTTGAAGAAGGCGATTCCTTGGGAGGTTTTGGCAGTTTCGGCGACGAAAAACCTGTTGAAGAAGGCGATTCCTTGGGAGGTTTTGGCAGTTTCGGCGACGAAAAACCTGTTGAAGAAGGAGATTCCTTCGGAGGTTCTGGCAGTTTCGGCGACGAAAAACCTGTTGAAGAAGGCGACTTTTCCAGAGGTTTCAGTAAATCTTTGGGAGAAAAAGATAAATCAATTTCATTATTAAAAAAGGGACTTGATAATATACAGGATGCATCTCTCGAAATTTACGGAGCACAGATGACACTTAAGGCAGAAATAGACAGGGCTAATAGAGGCCCTGTAAGACTCTGTCCCCGTTGTTCCCATGAAGTTGCTGCAGATTTAAAATTTTGCCCTGAGTGTCGTGCAATAATTCCTCAGCTTCACTCTGCTCACAGCAGACTCGACATCAAAGACTCCACTATGGAGGAACAAAAACAGTATATGGTTCCTCCCCATATTAAAAAGGTTTATACTGCTGCCTGGGATGTAAGTAAAGGTAAAATAACAAAGGATGACTTTGAAAAAATACTCGACTGGTTCGAAAATAATATACGGGAAAATAGTATAAACATGAATGAATTACTGACTGTACCTGAGGGCATTACAAAGGAAGAAAAGACACTTTTTGAATCTATCAAACAGAATATAGAAGAAGGTGTACAGGAATGTCTTACCGGTATAGAAGATATGAGAATGTATTTACTGAATGATGATATATTAAATCTGGAGACAGGACTTGGAAAAATTATGAAAGGGGGAGACATGCTTTACGGTGTAAAGCAACTGGGAGACAGGGTGTCACGGACAGGAAGGAAGAATAAGTGAGTCGTGAGTCGTGAGTCGTGAGTAAATATATTCCTTACTCACAATTCACGACTCACTCACTAATTACCAGGAATTACGTTTTACGAGATTTCCTTTTCCGTCAAATATTTCTTCTGAAATTTTATTACCTTTTTCATCATAGGAAAAATTTTGACTCATTTGTAATGCGTCATCTTCATGATAGAGGCCAATCCATGTGAGAAGATCCTTATCATTATATTTATAGGTATAATAACTTTTTACTTCACCGTCTTTATTACACCATTTTTTTTCCAGTAAATTACATCTTTCATCCCATTTATAATGGAAAACTCCGTCGAGTTCATCGGAGGAATTATATTTTTCCTCTGAAGAAGGGGTAAGTTCGGATATATCAGGACTATCGTAAATAAGTCTGTCCTTTTTATCAAGACTGTCATCAGGGTTATACCACGCTTCTTCAATTAATCGTTCCTGCTCATCATACTGGCTCAGTATATAATATTTTACATTATGCTGCCCGTCCAGTTCCTCTCTTTTTACCATCAAACCTTTTTCATCACAGTAATATCTGTGAACACCTTTCAGGTTACCAAACCTGTCAAACCATTCTGAGACATTTACACTATTAGAATCACCTTCATATTTATAAATCCTGTAAGAAGCACCGGGAAATTCTCTTTCATATTTTTCAAATCTTATAACCCTGTTTTTATCATCATAAAAATATTTTATATAATCGTGCGGTAATTTATCGGCACTTAATTCCCACATTCCTGCTACTGTAGCATTTTTATTAATTTTTCCTATTCTGAAATATTTCACCTGTTCATTACTCATGTTCTTTCTTCCTTTCTCCGAATGTTATAGAAAATAATTTCTATGTGCACAGATATTATCCTTCCCGGGTTTTCCTCCATGAGAGATGGTGTTATGAGATTGTTTTTTTCTTTTCGCCACTCTCCTGCCCCTTAAGTTAATTACATTGTGTGTAACACATAACACGTACAAGTTTTCCTCACTGTTCACTGGTCACTGCTCACTGGTCACTGATATTCCCTACCACACAACAAGATCCTGCATATACCACTTCTTTGTAGGATAATTCTTCACATAATCGGCACCGTATTTTGCTATATAAAGGTGTAAATTTTCCCTGTATTTAAGATACATCCACAGAGGCATTCCATAGGCATCTTTACATTTTTCTATACATAGATCTATCATGGCATCAACTTCTTTATCCGTCATACCTGATGTAGATTTATAATAGAGATTTGTAGAAAGCTCCTGATTATCTTCTATAATATCGACTATGCCGAATTTTTTTGCATCATCTCTCAATTTACTGTGTTTGCCCAGGGTAAAAACACTTCTTCCATAAGAATGTATTATATCTTTATGAGCACACATGGCATTTATCGTTTCAGTGGCCTCTTTCTCTGTCTCCGTAGGAAAACCGAAAAATATATAAGCAAAATTCCATATACCGCAATCACTTGAAGCTTTCAGTATATCATATCTTTTTTCCACATTAATGCCTTTATTGATTAAATCCATAATCCTTTCATTGCCTGATTCAAAACCCCATAACACCATGGTAAGTCCTGATCTCTGGAGTAAACACAGCAGTTCTGGAGTAAATTCTTCTTCAAGCCTTCCGTTGCTGAACCACTTTATATCAAGTTTTTCTTCAATAAACCTTTCTGCCATGGATTTCATATAAGCAGGATTTATAGACTCATCCATAAACTCATAATGTCTTATATTATATTTATCCCTCAGATATTTTATTTCCTGTACCAGCCTGTCAAGAGATTTTCCGTCATGTTCCACACCGAAATCGGAATCGCAGAAACTGCATTTACCCCAGTAACAGCCTTTGCTGCTCTGTATACACAGAACTATATGAGAGGTAAAATATTTATATAATTTCAGACCTGCCAGATCCTGGATGCCAAGATTATTCATCTTTTCAGGCTGACCTTTATAAGTATATATTACTCTGCCGTCCTTTAAATAAAGTGTGGAAGGTACTTTATGTAAATCTTCTTTTAATCTTACGGTATCACAGAGTTCTAACATAAATTTTTCCCCTTCACCCATTACCAGTGTATGACAGAAATGTTCAAAAAATCCGGGCAGCCCCAGGAGATTATCCTTAACGCGACCGAAGAAATTTCCTCCTATATTAATATGAAAATTACCATTTTTCTCTTTGACCATTTTTGCAAGAGTCAACCCCGGAAGAACCTGACTGAAGGAATTTATTGATATTGCAATCAAATCAGGTTTATTTTCAAGTATTGCCGGCATGACCTCTTCGTAAAAATCATAAAACATATTTCTTTTCTTATCTGTACAATATGATAAAATATCCTTCATATTAAAGGCTATTTTTGTATGGCGAAAATCGTTAAAACATAATCTCTCAGGATAATAAGGCAAAGATATAATCTTTAAAGCATCGTCAATGATAATAAGGGCATCGACAAGAACATTTGCCTCGTAAAATCTTTCACGATCTCTTGTAACAGATACAGCCTCATCTATCAATTTATGAGTGTTATTCCATGCCTCCTGCTCTTCCTTCAGATATTTTTCAATATGAAGTAACTTTGCCGATTCTATATCTAAATTCTCATCCTCTTCTTCAGTAAGACACTTCATTAAAACCTTTAACTTTAAATAATCATATTCCAGTAAGGTTTTCTCCCTGGAATATTGAATATACCTGGGAGTAAGGATTTTATCATAAAATTCCACATTGAGATCCATCAGTTTAACATTATAACCATGATGCCTTAGATGGCCTGCAATAGATGTCATGGCATAATGAGGATTCTGTGGAGTCCATTGAGGTGGGAAAATAAAGGTAACGTTAAAATCTTCCTTGTTCATTAATAGCCTCCTGTTTTCTATAATACCAGTGGTCTGATTAAAAATAACTCTATTAGAATGTAAGTAAAGTGAAATGTGAAATGTGAAATGTGAAAAGTAATTAATATATTAATCCTATTCACTAGTCACTATTCACTTTTTAATAAATCACGAAAAAAGGGCCTGATTAATCTATCTGACCAATCAAACCCCTTTCAATATCTATCATCGGCTTTATTACATAGCCGTTTTAAATTTTTCTAAGAAATCTTTAAGGGCTTTATCATTTTCCAGTTCTTTCCTGGCACTTTCCACCATAGAATCTAAATCTTTTGCCGTAATAGATTCATCCTCCATTATTTCTTTCTGCCTTTTACTGATAAACTGTGCTATCTCTTCAATGAGAGGCAACATTTTTTCTTTTCGAAGAGTCTCGATTTCTGCAAGAAGATTATCCTGTTCTGCTATTCTGTCCTTGAGAATCTTCATGTCACCTGCCACAAGCTTAAGCTTCAGAAGCTTTTCTTTAATTTCTTTCTCCTGAAGGATATAGCCTGTAAACTGCTTCATCTTCTCTTTGACTTCCTGTTTAGTCACAGATTATACCCTCTCTTAATAAGCAGACATAGCCATGGCAGTCATCATCATCTGCATAACTGACATGTACATACGCATCATGTTCATCATACCCATGCCGCCCATCATACCGGGACCGCCCATCATACCGGGACCTCCCATACCGCCCATCGGGTCAAAGCCTCCCATACCGCCCATCGGGTCAAATCCGCCCATGCCGCCGCCCATCGGATTATATCCACCCATGCCCATCGGGTTATAGCCGCCCATACCGCCCATCGGGTTATATCCTCCTCCAAATGCTCCGCCGCCCTGATAACCTTTCATAATATCCTCTATCTGTTCAGGCTTATATCCCTGTTCCTTCAACTGATTCTTGAAATCTGCTTCTTTTTCTTTCTGGACTGCTTCAATCTTCTTCTCTCTTTCTTCAGGAGTCAGTTTCTTGTTATACATAAGATCAAATTGATTTGCACTTATACCGTATTTCTCTTTTATCTGTTTTGTCGCTCCGTCCATATCGTAATCAGCCTTATCAAGGACATTATTTCCGTTACCGTCAGATATAACATCGCCGTTGGCAAGTTTTATAGATTTTTTACCGTCAACTGTATCAACTTTGGCTTCTATGCCATATTTTTCTTTAAGGTCTGATGCCACTTTATCAAAATCGCTCACACCTGAAGCCATTATATTATTGATGGCAAGGGTTGCTGCCGGTGAATTGGCAAGATTGGAATTTCTGTCTCCGCCCATACCGGTACCGCCGCTGCCAAAGGGATCTTTTTCAATTCTGTTCTGGAAACCGAAAGAACCGACTGCTCCTACTTCTGAAGTCTGCTGTGCCTGACCGTTTGCCGAGAAGGCGAAAGCAAAGGAACCTCCTCCCTGTAATGCACCTGCTCCGGCAAATGAAGCGGCTCCTGCTCCGGCTCCGGCGAAGGCTCCGCCTGTAAATGGATCTATACCGGCAAAGGCACCTGCTCCGGCTCCGGCGAAGGCACCTGAACCAGCCAGTGCACCTGCTCCGGCAAAACTTCCATCCATAATGCCACCCATAGATTGACCGAGCATAGAACCTCCTAATCCCATACCACCGAAGGGATCCATTCCACCAAATCCACCCATACCACCGAAGGGATCCATTCCACCCATCTGCCCGAGACCTGCCATCATACCCATTTCTCCCATAGCGTCCATTCCGCCCATTTCTCCCATCATGCCCGGCATCATACCCGGCATCATCATAGCACTCTGCATACCGATCATAGCACCCATCATCATTTGAAGCTGCATGAGACGCTGCATCATGACACTGGAAAATCCGCCGCCAATCATGCCCATACCCATACCGCCGCCTATCATTGAACTATAGGCCATTGATGCTGAAAATTGTGAACTTACTCCGTACATTTAATATCCACTCCTTTAAAAAATTTCAAAAAATTCCCTTTAAATTTATCACTGCTTTTTGTTAAAAGTAAATAGTTTCTAATGAAAATCAAAAAAAAATTATTTTTTCAATAATATAAATTATTTACTTTTTTTAAAATGTCGTGATATATTAGTATCAAAATTTTTAATTTAAGTAATCAGGAGGTTTTTTTTATGATAGGAATAGGTGCTTCATTTAATGTACAGGGTATGTTCGGTTCATTCGGAATGTCAGCGATGATGGGTATGGGAATGCCTTTTCAGGCAATGCAGATGATGATGATGATGGGAAATATGGCAAGAGGATGCTGCGGCGGTATGGCAGGTATGATGGCTGGTATGATGATGCCCGGTATGATGGGTGGCATGGGCCAGATGGGCATGGGAGGCGGAATGATAGGCAGTCCTATGAATATGATGGGTGGAATGTTACCGGGATATATGCCTGGATTTAATCCTATGTTCGGAGGAGGAATGTGTCCGGGAGCAGATCAATTAATGCAGTGCATGGGAACCATGGGTAATTACGGTATGCTCGGTATGGGCATGATGGGGATGCCCGGTATGGCTGGCATGATGTTAGGCGGCATGATGGGTGGTCTCATAGGCGGAGCTATTTCAAGAGGTATGATGGGTATGATGGGCGGCATGATGGGCATGGGCGGCATGATGGGTGCTGGTATGGCCCAGAAACTTCATGGCGGCATGGGCGGACTCAGAGTACAGGGTAATACAGTTACAACTCCCGGTGGTTACAGCATAAGCTACAGTGGTTCAACTGTTAATATTAAAGGTATGGGGCAGCAGATAGGAGGAGGTTCTTTTGCAATGGCAGGAGCAAGTCCTTTCGGATCCTTTGCAATGGCAGGACAGATGCCGGGATATAAAACACAGGGTGAGACAAAGGTATGGGGTGACCCCCATGTAGATCAGAGCAATGGCCAGAGATGGGACTGGAAAGATAAGACCATGAGCTTCAATCTTCCTGACGGAACAAAGATTACAATGAATGCAGAAAGTGCAAACGGCGAAGTTAAGAGTATTGATATATATAATGGCAACGAACATATTCACGGAGAAGGCGGAAAATTCACAGGTGGCGGATATGACGGATATATGGCAGATGCCATGCAGGCTGACGGAGATTCTGTTTATGCCAAAAACGGCGATGTCGGTAACTGGTATAAGAATCCATTCGGAATGGGCAACACTGTGGCAAATATGTATGGCGGCCATTAAGCAAAATTAAAAATTAAGAATATGACGCGTAACGAACCGTTATGCGTCATATTTTTTTTCCTGATAATTCAAGAGCCTTTTTATAATGCTGAACAGCAAGTTCCATCTGCCCCTCTTTCTGATAGGCAAGACTGAGCATCTGATGAGTCCAGGGCCTGTGAGGTTTCAGTTCGAGCGATTTCTTATAATGTTTTATGGCAAGCTCAAATTTACCGTTTTTAAGATAAGTATTTCCAAGGAATTCATGTAAGGCTCCATTCTGTACACCGAAAGCTATTGATATTATGCCCCATAACACTACTACCGGAATAAGAATGGTAAATTCCAGTATGGTAACAACAAAACCTGTTATGATACGAAGATTTTTATTTCCCGGTATTATATTTCTTACAAATATATTAATAGAAAATATCCCTTTGGAGAAACACAATATAAACATAATCATAATAAGGTTCAGCCCTGTAATTTCAAATATCCTTATATGAGTATAAAAACTCACCGCGAGACATATAAAACCTGAAAGCATAAAAACAAGACTCCAGGGCGGTATAATAAGAAATATAGGAATCTCGCCGAGTAAAGCATTTGAAGGAAGAGGTATATTTAATTTTTTTATAATAAAAAGATTGAAAATCCATAGATACACAACATAATAAAAAGCCAGAAATACAAGTAAAGAAGGTAATAATTCCATAAGTTTTCCTGTAAGCCATTCAGGTTTTATCCAGCCCTGGTTGAGATTCAAATTGAGAATTCCTCCGGTAATAACCCATGTCATACTGGCAATTAACCATTCAGAGATTTTCTTTAAATCTTCTGTTATTATTTTTGTGCCCATTAACAGTATATAAAGAAGGAGATTTAATGCAAAACCGGTAAAAGCCGCCAGAAATGTATAAAGAATAGTTTTAAAAGCATCGAAATTTTTCTTAATACACAATCCAAGACTCAATCCTATGAGGCCTGTGGAAAGAAAAAAATCTGCCCCTCCAAGAGGAGAATAGAACATACACAGGAGTAATGCTGTGGCAATAGTCATTTCTATTCCCTGATAAAATCCATATTTCACTATACCTATTACAATAGGAGTGACACTCAGATATTTCAATATATCCAGAAATGCAAGATTTAAACCTGTAAAATAAAATATAAAAGCCAGACAGACAAGAAGTCCGCCTTCTGCAATACGTCTCGTGAAATTATTTTTTTCCATTCTAATCACTATTTAATAAAAAATTCTTTTATCTTGTTAACAAGTACATCCCAGAAGCCTTCTTCTTTTTTTGCCTGAATAGCCCTGAGTTGTTCAAGAGCAAGGCCAACCTTCAGATTACCGGTACTCTTCTGTTCTGTTTCAAGTAATTCCATAAGAGCAGGTATAGCTGCAGGATCGCCTATTTTCCCCAGGGCCAGAGCTGCTTCACCTCTGAGAGCAGAATCACTGTTTTTTAATACATGTATAAGTGGGTCTACAGCTTCCTTTATCTTCTTTTCTCCCAGCAGAAAAGCTGCTTTTTTATTTCCTTTCTTTAATTCTTCCAGTAATTGATTGGTATTCATACTCATCATACATTTGGCTTCTTCAAGATCATACATAAATTCAGGTTTTTTTACTTTTCTGGCAACAGAACCGATTTTATTAGAAGCAAAAAGACCGAGCAATGCTCCCTGCATTTCTTTTGCAGTTTGGAATCTTGCAGCAGGTTTCGGAGATAAAGCCTTTATTACTATATCTTCAAGTTCAGGAGAAATTTCCTCTTTAATAGTTCTGACAGGAGGAAATTTAAAAGGTACAGGATTTTTGGCAGTAAGTAAATGATGCATGGTTGCTCCAAGTGCATATATATCAGATCTCGGTTCTGCTTTACCCTGATATTGCTCCAGAGGGGCATATTCCATAGTACCTATAGCAGTTATCGTTCCCTTCGGTTCAATTTTTTTTGCTATGCCAAAATCAACAAGGATAATCTTATCTGTTCCCTTTCTTAACATAATATTTGCCGGTTTTATATCCCTGTATATGATAGGCGGGTTCTGGCCGTGCAAATAATCCAGAACATCACATAACTGCACTGACCAGTTAACAACCTGTTCTTCCGACAATCCTTTAGTTTCGCTCTTTCTCAGATGTGTTTCAAGATCGACACCTTCTATAAAATCCATAACCAGATAATAACGAATATCATTGATAAAATAATCACTTACTCTCGGTAAATTCGGATGGTAAAGCTCTGCCAGGAGTTTCGCTTCTTCACGAAAACGTTTGATAACATACTCACTTTCTTCCGGTTCATCTGATTTATCAATAAGTTCCTTAACAGCACAGATTTTATTGAGTCTTTTATCTTCAGCTTTGTATATATTACTCATGCCGCCTATTTTTACAAGAGTTATTATACTGTAACGATTATCTAATATTTCTCCTACTTTTAAATGCAAGATTATTCCCCCTAACAATCGTGACGCGTGGCGTGTGCTCGTGACGCGTAACGCGTGACGCGTGACGCGTGACAGGTTTAATCCCTCCGCACCACGCATAATGCTTTACGCATTACGAGGTTATATAAAATTAACTATAACAGATTGTAATGCTACAATATTATACAGGAATTTTATCACAGTTACAAGGGATAGCGTTTTTTTACGACAGGCCTATCCTCCCGTCACGCGTTACGCGTCACCCGTAACGACTCCATATAAACTTGACACTCCATGTATAATAGAAATCATGAAAATAATAGCTACATGTGACCTTCATTACGGTTTAAAAAAATGGGGAAACGATTCTACAAACGAAATTGCCCGACTTGTGATAAACTCAGATGCAGATGTATTTATAATTGCAGGCGATATAGGAGAAGGCCTTCAAAATTTCAAAGAGTGTCTGGAATTGTTTAAAGAATTCAGAGGATATAAACTTATCGTGCCCGGGAATCATGATCTGTGGAGTAAAGAGGGGCAATCTTTTCAGATATATTCGAAAATATTGAAAGAAATATGTGAGAACAGCGGGTTCCACTATCTTGATACAGGTCCTTTTGTTCTGAACAATATCGGCTTCATCGGAAACATCGGATGGTATGACTATTCATTCAAACTGGAAGAACTGAATATTCCAATAAAGTATTATGAAGAAAAAAAATTACCGAAAGTAACAGGATGGAATGACAGAAGATTTATCAAATGGGATTATAATGATTATGAATTCCTCGATCTTCTTTTAGATAAAATGGAAAAACACATAAAACATATATACGAGCAGGTAAACACCATTATAGGTGTAACCCACCATATGCCTTTTGAAGACATGATCAGAAAAACGAACTATATATCCTGGGATTTTGCAAGAGCCTATCTGGGAAGTAAAAAAATAGGAGAACTTTATTTGAATTATGAAAAAATCAAATTTGCCATATGCGGACATAATCACAGATACGTAAGAACTACAAAAGGACACGTAGAATGTATCAGCGTTGGAAGCACCTATAAACAGAAAGAATTACTCACTCTTGAAATATGATTATCTATTGACATATAACCTGAAACTATGTAAGATAAAATCTAATAAAATTATTTACAATAAGGAAAGGAATTTTTGATTATGAAATTATCCCTAAATGTGATTCTACTTGTGCTTGCAATTTTTGGTCTCTTAGTATATCTTCCCGTAATGTTATTCGGGTGCGGAGAAAGTGATGATATAGATGTAGGCAGTGTTCAGGGAACACTTGTCGATACGAGCGGTGCTATAATGACCGGAAAAAAAATAAAAATTGAAGGTATAAACGGAATTTACGGGTTAGGTATAGTAGATACAAATGTAAACGGCAAATTCAGCTTTACAAATATTCCTGTAGGCACCTATACTATTACTGCCTCTGAACAGGACGGTACATTTATTGCAAGTAAAAATGTGGATATTACGAAAAATGAAACTGAAGAAGTAACTATCCAGCAGGGCGAAGTAGCACCTCCTACTCCGACGCCATCTGCTACCAGCACACCCGGTGGTACTGTAACAGTGACACCAACGTTCATTGAAATTTTTTCGCCAACTCCTACTTCTACTCCTGCTTACTTTTAAGGAAAGGAGTCTTTATGGTAAAAAAAATATTTATCCTTTTAGTCATAATACTTATGTGCAATGTCATGATAAAAGCACAGGAAACAAAAGAACAGCCACTGCCGAATTTAACAGTGAGCGATGACGATTACATGACTACGAGAACCAGGATACAGGGGAATAGCCAGGATAATCCTTATGATGGCTATTATGATCCTGCAAAAACCAGGGAATCTTTTAATTTCAGAACTGATAAAAATGTAAATAATTATCCCGGGAATAACGAAGCAGGTAATGGATATTCCGGTTATTACAACAATCCTGGATTTAAAGAATATCAGTTTCCTCAGGCACAGGCAACACCGGTTCCTGCTAAAGGTAATGCCATAGAACTTTCAGACAGTGAGCTTCTCAATGATGTTGATCTAAAATCAGGCGGTATTCCTGTATGGAAACAGTCAAACAATGCAGTTGTTGAAGTTGATAAACTTCAGGACATGAATGTATCGGTTTTTCTTCTTACACAGCAAAAAAATGATAATGTAATAGGATATAATATTGAATTTCGTTCAAATAGAGACGTGCTTGCTTTTACCTCTTTCATACTTGAAGGCAAGTCTCAGGTGTATTTATTAAATAAAGACGATAAAAATCAGCAGGAAAAGATAGGCACTTTTATAACAGAAGTTGATCCTTCCGGCATATACAAGAAAATTATGACCTTTTCCTATAATGGTAAAGAAATAAAGCTGAAAATATCAGGAGAAGATAAGAAATATCCGCAAAAAGAACAGGAATTTAATAAACAGGAAGATATAAAACAATCGGAGACTGAAGGTAATAAGCCGAACACCACAAAACCAAATACTGTTATAGAAGTAAATTTTTAAAGAGTAAAAAAATGAGTCATAGTTCAGGCGTGACGGGTAATCCGTCACGCCTGACTATTTAAGCCATTATAGAAACAATAAGGTTATTTAAAAAGGCAATTAAAAGACCTGTGTCATAAAACCCCGAACTGCCTGTCAGCTTTGGTAATATAAATTTTATAAAAATATATCCTATGGCAAATAATATGATAATAACCAGAACCATATAGATTGCCATATTCGATTGAGCCGGTTCTTCTTTCTTTTTCTTTTTTACTTTCTTTTTTGTTCCCTTTTTCTTTTCCTGAGGTTTGCCTTCATCCTCTATATCAGAGCTGAGAGCTTCTTCTTCAGTTTTCGATATACCTTTCGCAGGAGCTTTCTTTTCTGTTTTGCGGGTATCGCCTTTTTCCAGTTCATCTTCCGGCATAACAATAGTCTGTTTTGGTTTGCTTAAAGCCTGTATTGCCAGTGCATCTATGGTCTGAATAGATGAACTGCCTGAAGAAAACTGGTCAGTCACCTCTGATGTTCTGGAAGCAGACTGAATCTCTTTAAGGGCTGTCATCATTTCCATAGCAGATTGATATCTGTCTTCTTTATCAAGTTCCATAGCCTTTAATATTATACCTTCCAGTTCCAGAGATATGGATTTATTGAATTCCCTGCAGAATTTAAGAGGTACATTATTCATAGATCTATCTATGGCATCTACCGGCAAAACCTTTGTTGCAATATAATAGAGAGTAGCTCCGAGAGAATAGAGATCACTTCGTGCATCTGTAACCATAGCATATTGCTCTATAGGAGAAAAATGAGGCGTAATTGTTTTGGCTACGGCAAGGGTTCTGGAATGAGGGTCAAAAAGTTTTGAAATACCAAAATTAATGAGTTTAATAGATTTATCTTTTGTAAGGATTAAATTTTCCGGTTTTAAATCTCTGAAAATTATAGGGTGCGGTTTCTGACCGTGCAGGTATTCAAGTACTCCGCCAAGCTGAATTGCCCATCCGATAATTTCTTCTTCTGCAAAAAAATCTTCTGTTGTTTCTATAAGTTCTTTTAAATTTTTTCCGTCTAAATATTCCATTACCAGAAAATGTCTGGCATTTTCTTCAAAGAAATCTTCTACCTTTGGCAACTGGGGATGATCCAGTTTATTCAAAATTTTAGCTTGCAATTCAAACTGTTGATAGGCCTGTTTTGCTTCAATAGGATTACTGAATTTGCTTATCAATTCCTTAATTACCCAGAAATCAAATTTTTTACGGTCCTCCACAATATACAGATTACTATTTCTGCCACTGCTCAGGTGTTTGACTATTTTAAATCTATCTTTCAGCACGGTACCTTCTGGTAAACAGTCTCTATCTTTTGACATAACTTTCGCAAAAGCCCTTTTCAAGAGTTATTTCGTAGCTATTACGACAAACTCCAAATCTTTCAGCTTTTTCCTCCTCTATAATCTTATTTGTTTTTTAGCATCATCACAAAATTATAATTCAAGAAGTATATTCTCTATTTCCTTTAATGTATATCCTCCACCCTGCACAAAATCAGGAGTGCCTCCACCTTTTCCCGTTAATTTCCTGTTGAAGTTTTTCATTACTTCAGAAAGATTTAACTGCCCATCCTTTGATCTGGCGATAATTAAACTGCATGGTTCAGATGCCGTAGCAATACATACAAGAATATTATTAGATTTCATAATAACATTTTTTGCCAGACCTTTCAACTCTTCAGGAGTTTTATCTTCATAAATATGTTTTATATAAACAATATTATCTTTTGTAATGCTCCTGGAATTTAAAAGTTCTACCTCCTGAGTCATACACTTTTCTTTTAATTTCTTCAAGGTCTTATAATTTTCCTTGTTTTCTGTTATTAATTTATCTATTTTTGTAACCACATCATGGGAGCCTACGGAAAATCTGCACGAAACATCTCTAAAAACAGAAGAATATTCTCTGAATAGCTTTAAAGCTCGAAAGCCGCATAAAAATTCTATTCTTAATTTTTCCTTCAGTTTTTCCCATGTCTTAATTACTATAAGTCCTACTTCGCCTGTTGCATTACAGTGAGTTCCGCCGCATGCAGAAGAGTCAAAATCATGTATGTCAATTATCCTCAACAGGCCGGTTCTCTTTGCTTCTTTACGAAGAGCTGTATCGGGGTTCTCTTTATCCATATATTTTATATGAACAGGTCTGTTTTCAAATACCATTTTATTTGCACAGACTTCACCTGAAAAAATCTTCTCTTCTGACAGGTCGGAAATATTCAAATCTATAGTTGAAACATCTTTGCCGAGGTGAAATCCCACTGTTTCAAGATTATAGAGCATAAAAAAACACTGTGACATGATATGCTGTCCCGTATGCTGCTGCATATGTTCAAAACGTCTCTGCCAGTCAATAGTGCAGTTTATCTCCATACCGGTTTTTAAATTATGGCCTTCAGAAGAAGAAATCACATGAACAATTTCTCCGTCTTCTCTTTCAAAAACATCAATAACAGGAAGGCCTTCTATAGTTCCATGATCGCAGGGCTGACCTCCTGAAGAAGGATAAAACCCTGTTTTATCAGAAATCAGATATAAATTATCTTTATTGTAATATAAATCAATAATCTGACCTTTAAAAACAGATATGTATGAATCGTTATAATAAAGTCGTTTTTCTGACATCAAACCTCACAAAATTTGCATTATTCGGAATTTAATTCGACATATTATCTTTTTTTCCCTCTTGATAAGTACAGTTAATTTATTTTAACTGAAAATAAAAAAACGCCTCGAAGGCGCTTTTTTATTAAATAGAATTACTGTTCTTTTTTCTTTATCTTCTCGGAGACCACTATAAATTCCGCTACTTTAACGGTATGAATCTGCCCTGTAGTAACAAAATAATCTCTTTTTTCAAACTCCTGTTTTAAAGCCAGTTGATTCTTATAATCCCTTATAGAAAGTTCTTTATGGGAATCTAAATTCATATTCTGTTCTTTTTCACAGCCACTGCTCATTTTATCAACCTTCTTTCTTCAGAACAACCGTTCTATTTTCTTTTTCTTATCTGATATGTAAAATCCTCTATTTTTTTAAAATAAAACTATGGAGGCGACCATCCGGTCGCCTCCATCCTATTTAGTTTGCTCTGAACTCTGCATCCACTACATTATCCCCGCCGGCAGGGGCAGTATATTCTCCTCCCGGAGGCGGGCCATATCCTGTGCCTGGAGGCGGGCCATAAGCTCCTCCGGCATTTCCTCCGCTCTTTGCATAAAGACTTTCTGCCATTTTATAGGAAGCCTGTTTCAAATCTTCCTCAGCCTTCTTTATCCGCTCTATATTATCACTCTTTATAGCATCCTTAAGTGCTTCTATAGAACGTTCAATATTCTGTTTGTCCTGAAAAGAAATCCTGTCTCCGTAATCTTTAATCTGTTTTTCCATCTGATACAGGAGAGAATCAGCTCTGTGCTTCACTTCAATCTCTTCTTTCTTTTTCCTGTCTTCTTCTGCATGTGCTTCTGATTCCCTGACCATTTTATCTACATCTGCTTTTGAGAGATTGGTACTTGCCGTTATGGTAATATGCTGTTCTCTTCCTGTAGCCATATCTTTTGCAGATACATTTACTATACCGTTCGAGTCAATATCAAAGGTAACTTCAATCTTTGGCAACCCCCTGGGTGCAGGAGGAATTCCGTCAAGGCGGAACATACCAAGAGTTTTATTGTCTCTCGCCATAGGACGTTCTCCCTGCAGAACATGAACGTCTACAGAAGTCTGCCCGTCTGCAGCAGTGCTGAAGATCTCACTTTTTTTCGTCGGAATAGACGTATTTCTCGGTATGAGCACAGTAGAAACACCTCCCAGGGTCTCTACTCCGAGAGAAAGAGGAGTAACATCAACGAGAACTACATCTTTCACTTCTCCTCCGAGAACTCCTGCCTGTATGGCTGCTCCTACAGCTACTACTTCATCAGGATTTACTCCTTTATGAGGTTCTTTTCCGGTAAGTTTCTTTACCAGGCTTTCAATACATGGCATACGGGTAGATCCACCTACAAGAACCACTTCATTTATATCTTTTTCTGTTATACCTGCATCTGACAGAGCCTGACGGTACGGTATAATTGTTCTTTCCGTCAAATCTGCCGTAAGTTCTTCAAACTTTGCCCTTGTGAGCTTCATCTCCAGATGTTTCGGTCCGTTTTGATCTGCCGTTATAAAAGGCAGACTTATTGTAGTTTCAAACATAGACGAAAGTTCGCATTTTGCCTTTTCCGCTCCTTCAGTAAGCCTCTGCATGGCCTGCCTGTCTTTTATCAGATCAATTCCCTGTTCTTTCTTAAATTCTTCACATATATACTTTACAAGGCGCTCATCATAGTCATCTCCTCCGAGATGAGTATCTCCGCTTGTTGATTTCACCTCAAACAGTCCGTCTCCCACATCCAGAATGGACACATCAAACGTTCCTCCTCCGAGATCCCATACAAGTATTGTCTCAGAACCTTTTTTGTCCAGACCATAGGCAAGAGATGCTGCAGTAGGTTCATTGATAATCCTGAGCACCTCAAGTCCTGCAATCTTACCTGCATCCTTTGTAGCCTGACGCTGTGAGTCATCAAAATATGCAGGTACTGTTATCACGGCTTTTGTAATCTTTTCACCCAGGTAGGCTCCTGCATCATCTGCCAGTTTCCTCAGAATCATAGCCGAAATTTCCTGCGGTGTATATTCTTTCCCCTTAATGTTTACCTTTTCACGGGTTCCCATTTTTCTTTTTATAGAAGATACTGTATTTTCAGGATTTAATACAGACTGCCGTTTGGCAAGCTGTCCCACCAGCCTTTCTCCGGATTTGGAGAAACCGGCAACGGAAGGAGTCAGACGACTTCCTTCGGCATTCTGTATAACAACAGGCTTTCCTCCTTCCATAACTGCCACTACCGAATTTGTAGTTCCAAGATCTATACCTACTATTTTAGACATATATTAACACCTCCGTAATTTCTGTTATTTATTATCTCTAATGCTATTATAAAAGTTTAGTCTATTATTGTCAAGTATTTTACAAAAAAAATATAAATTAGAATGTCTTAATAATTATCAATTTCTGGAATAAACCCTGGGATTATCCCTGCGGATACTGGCCATTTCCGCAAAAAGCTCTCTTTCTCTCTCCGTAAGCCCCTGTGGCATTACAATCTTTACCTCGACAATCATATTACCGGGCAAACCTTCTTTAAGATTTGGCATTCCCATGCCGCTCAGCCTGAATTTTCTGCCGTTTTGAGTTTCCGGCGGTATTTTCATCTGCAGATCTTTACCGTTAAGAGTCGGCACCTTAATTTCCGCGCCGAGAGCCGCTTCCGTAACAGTTATGGGGACAACGCAGTAAAGGTCGTTTTCTTTAAGGTCAAAGAAATCATGGGGTATAAGCTTTACCTTTAAATACATGTCTCCTCTCCTGCCGTCTCTTCCCGCTTCCCCTTCTCCCCTTAACCTTATCCTGGAACCGTTTCTCACTCCGGGGGGAATTTTAGTTTCTATCTGCCTGCTGGTAGAAACCATTCCGCTTCCTCCGCAGTTACGGCAGAGATTATTGTTTACCCTTCCCATTCCATGACAGGAAGAACATTTTTCCTGTCTTTGCATCTGAAATGATTTTTCTGTACCATTATAAGCTTCTCTCATTGTTATCTCTATCTGATATTCTACATCTCCCTTTCCGCCGGAACCATTATCGGTAAAAAAGTCACCTGAAAAACTACCTGCTCCGTTACGGAAAAAAGTATTAAAGAAATCGCTGAAACCACCGAAACCGCCGAATGATGTGGCACTGCTCTTACTTGATGAAGTTCTGAAATTTTTAAAGAAATCAGACACTCCTTCTCCGCTGTATCCGCCTGTATTAAATCCACCGGTTTTCCAGTTTTGCCCCAGCAGATCGTATTTTTCCCTTTTCGCCGGATCTGATAATACCTCGTACGCTTCATTGAGATCCTTAAACCTTTCCTCTGCTTTCGGATCTCCGGGATTTATATCCGGATGGAGCTGTCTTGCCAGTTTTCTATAGGCTTTTTTTATATCTTTATCTGTTGCATTCCTGTCCAGGGCGAGAATTTTATAGTAATCCTTGAATTCCATATCACTCACCTGCCTTATTATAATATACCATATATATATTTATATTATAAAAGTTTAGTCTATATATGTCAAGTATCTAAAAAAATAGACCGGGCTCTGGCGGGATTTTGAGGATTACAGAAGGTTATTTCCAGACAACTCCTAAGTACCGTAACAGGTAAAAGGGTATCCGTAAAAAGCTTCTGCCTGGCAGGCT
>DAIOEN010000146.1:0-2666 GCA_036746235.1 Vulcanimicrobiota bacterium
AACTTTCTTTAAATTTTTATCATTTGTAATAAAAATAGTACCCTGATTTTCTATACCAGTTGATTTCTATTAATCCCATGAGTCTCTTTCCCTGTTAACATATTCCTGAGCATCAATATCTTTCCATATATCTTTACCTATGCCTTTAATATCATAAAAATTTAATGTTTGATTCCTGGCAATATATATAGAAATTTCATTCATTAATCTGGAAAATAAAATTACTTTTTCATTTACCGGCAGGTTAAGAATTTCTTTATAAATCATGTCTGTTTTAAGATTACTCATAAAAATTCAACTCTTTCACCAGGAGTTACGCATTAATTGGCTGTCATCCCCGCGAAAGCGGGGATCCATAAGCTTTTTCGTGAAATCACAGTGGATTCCCGCGTACGCGGGAATGACAAAGGTTTATTGATGTTTTTATTTCAAAAATGCGTAACTCCTCTTTCACTTTATTATAGCAGGGAAAAAGAAAATAATAAATAAGGAGCGAATAATTTATTCGCCCCTTTTAAAAAATCTTTTCTCAGAATACTCAGCCTGTCCCCCGCGTCACGAATGTATTACGCAAAAGCCGTATTACCGGAACTGCCCAGGAGAGCAATCTGAACTCTGTCAAGCATGGTCTTAAATTCTCCGTGTGTTTCGAACCAGTCGCTGAAAGATGTTTTAAATCCGCCTTTTGCTTCATCTTTCAGATATTCCTGATAGGAAAGAAGGAGGAAATAACGTTTCATATAATTCATGGCCTTCTGCTTTTCAGAAGGTGAACCGTATCTTACCTTTGCCAGTTCTTTTATAGTGGATTCCTTCAGATTCTGCACATGGCTCGTACGTTCAATAGCATCATCCGTTTTTGCCTTGTTATCGGAAGGGCCGGGCGTTTTTCCCGGTTCTCTGTCCTGCAGTATGGCAGAGAGTTCATCAATAGCCCTGTCGGCTTCTTTCGGATCTTTATTTTTACCAGAAGTAAATTCTTCCAGTGTTTTCACAAGAGAGAGAATTCTTCTCAACTCACCTGCTTTTGCCTTCGGATCTACATTATCACCCTGTTCTATGATTTCTTTTCTCACAGTCTTATTTCTTGTAATAGACTTATTAAATCTGTCTTCTTTCGCATGGTTCATAAGGTCTGCTATGACCATGCCGGTAGTGGTCCGGCCTCTTCCGGCATGACAGTTAAATATGACGGGAGTATCGGGGCTGTCATCCTTCAGAGCTTTTGTGAGATCGTCAAAATCTTTCTTTTCAGGAGCTTTTTCGTCTGTTACAGGGAGACGTTTAAAATCAACTTTATATCCTTCTTTTTTAAAGTCATTGAAAACCTCTTCCGTTGTTTTAACAGAATTTTCACCTATGACTACTTCTTTAGGAACAAGATTTCCTTTTTCATCTTCATCATGAATAATAAGTTTACCGCCATTACGTTTTGCTTCTTCCAGTATTTCTTTCTTTAATTCTTTCTCCTGTTTTTCTATATCATTTGCTTTTACGCCGGGATTTTCCAGGTTTTTAAAAGGAGTTTTCAATTTACGAAGACTCAGAGGCTTTCCGTTTATATAAACTACAGGTTCTTCTCTGAGATTAACCCATTTAATCTTCTTCCCCTTTCCTCCCGCATCATCAAGGACTCCTCTTATACCGTCAACAGTAGGCTGAGATGTGCCTCTCACACCGTTTACATTTCTGTAATTGGGAGCTCCCGGTATCTGCATTTTAGCTTTTTCCCTTGTTTTTTCGGCTTCACCCAGTAACTGGGGGTGATGGTCGGGTTTTAATATATGATCTTTTGTAAGTAACTTTCCGGTTCTTTTATCTGCTATAAGAGCATCTGCTTCCGTTCTGGAAATCTCTTTTCCTTCGACAGACGTAGCCTTCTTCTGTATTTCCTTCGGTTCAGGTTCCTGAGAAGATATACCCGGTTCTTTTACGCCTGATGTCTTTTCATCAGTCACAGGTGTGAAAACTGCATCTTTACCCTGATAAAAACCAAGCATATTGGTAGCACCTTTTTCCCATACTTCCATTGTAGATGGCAATTCCTTCGGAATTTCAACTTTTTTATTTTTCACAGGAGCAGTCGTCTGGTTAAAAATTAAATACTTGTCACCTATCTCATTCATATATAGTACCTCCTGAATTTTATAAACAGTATATGCAGTTTAATCCAAAAAATAGTTAAAGTCAATCAGAGAATAAATTATTCAGATAAACTGCCTATACATAATTTTTATCTAAAGCTTTATTTTACACCATTAAAAATGGAAATTCCTATACCTTTAAATTATCGCCCCTTTCTGAGCATGCCGGGACATGAGAATTAAACTTACAGAAAAACCCTCTGTCATTTACGATGGATTTCCGGTATTATCTGCTTCCATATCAGGAATTAAAGTTATTTTATACTGTTCCGGAGCTTTTACGGATTTATCCGTATCCTGATCGGGAGAGTGGGTTATTTTATCAAGAAATTCATCCCACTGGCTCTTCTGACTCATATCAAGCTGGCTATAATATTCCTGAAATTTCTTATAAGTATCGCTTTCCTGTAACGGTAAATATATAGAGAGACCTCCTCCTCCTATTTCTTCTTCAGTAACGACAAGCCGGGTTTTTGTAACTCTGCCGCTTTTTTCTACCTTCTCCACTTCTTCTTTTACATA
>DAIOEN010000146.1:2766-18326 GCA_036746235.1 Vulcanimicrobiota bacterium
GGGTTTTTGTAACTCTGCCGCTTTTTTCTACCTTCTCCACTTCTTCTTTTACATATGTAGCAGGAGGTTTCAGTGCTATGACTGCCTGGTCAATAGTAGTAATCAATTTCTTTACCGTTTTTTTCAGGTTTTCATCTTTTATTCTTCCGTCATTCTGAATGGTTACGCAAAGATCCTTCAGGTCTCTGTAATCTGTAAAAGGATGATAGGGAGCCATTCTGCCGTAACTCTGTACAGATTTGACAACATCTTTAAGTATATACATGGGCGTATCGGTCTTATTCAGTGCTTCAATTACCTCATCCATAGCTGTTTTAACCTTTTCCATCTCTTTAAGATCTATGGCGGCATGAGTTTTAAAGGCATCGGGATTATCTTTTGTAAAATGGTTTACTATAAGTCTGGAAATATCTTTCGGTGTTGTTTCTGTGTTTCTTACGATTTTATCCATCTTCTCGATAATACTGCCGTAATTGAGAGCGGCACTGCTTGCCACTTCTTCCGATGCAATCATATAATCGGCAGTATCCTTTAATTGATAGGCTACCTCGGCAGAGCCCATAAGGCATGTATCAAAATGAATTATATCCAGTTTTTTATGTGCTCTTGCCTCTGCAGATTTCAGAGCTGCTTCAATACTGGGAGTACTCATCATCTGCCCGTCTGAGCCGCTGAATTCGTTACTCAAAGCACCGGGCCACCCTGCGCCGTGATCCATAAGGACGAGCATATAATGTTTTGCAGGATAACTTTTCATACCCCATGTGACAAAATCCGACAGAGTCTGAGGATTACTTATATCGGTAAGATAAAGATTCTCTACCATTTTAGAACTATAAGAGGAACTTTCATTATCTTTATTGCCTGTAATATAGTATCTCCTTACACCGCGCCAGTCTCCATCAATACCGGTTTTATGATTTTTCGCTTCTTCCAGTGCCTTTGCGTCATCTTTATATTTTTCTGCCGTAATTTTCAGCAATTCATCCTGGGACAATCTGGCAATCTGAGATACAAGGTTTATTTTATCACTGGAACCAACTTTTTCCAGATCAAGCATGGCTTTTGCCATATGAGGTTCCAGATCATTGGCTCCGTCCATATAAAACATAACGGTCCATTCCTTTCCCTGGCTGTCCTGACCTTTATCGGCTTCCAGAGAATTGGCAAAATCTATAAGTGTTTTATTTATATTTATCTTCCTCAAATCAGGGGGCATAATAATATCATTCTGACGAAAAGATTCTCCCCCGATGGTGACAGTATCTTTCTCCGAAGAATCTTTTTCCTGTATTTTTCCCGGTAAAGAAGTACCGGTAATGGTATTTTTTAAATTTATGTTATTTTGATTGCCGGAAATCATCATGTTTAACTCATCCTTTCAGGCTGGACGGAAATAATGTAAGATTCAGCTACTATAAATTATAACATCATATTAATAAAAAATTAGATGTTTTTTATTAAAATTTTGTTAACTTTTTGCATAGTATTTTTAGTGAGTCGTGAGACGTAAGACGTGAGACGTGAGTCGCGGGTAATAAAAGGAAATATATTAAATTTATAGAATATGTTGCAATACCGGCACAGACCTATAAAAATTCAGCATTACAGGACGAAATATTCAAACATGAAAAAACTTATTCAGAATGAAAAAATCCTTCTTTTCCTGTTAAATATATCCATACCTGTTTTAGCATTGATACTTGCCCTTATTACGGGAGCCATATTTCTTGCCATTGCAGGGGTAAACCCTCTGGAAGCCTATAAATCTATGTTTGTAGAATCCCTGGGAAGCAAATACGGTCTTACTGAAACAATCGTAAAAGCGACTCCCCTGCTTTTTGTAAGCGCAGGCATATCCATTGCATACAGAAGCGGCATAATAAATATAGGAGGAGAAGGCCAGATAATAGCAGGTGCCATTCTGGGAACAGTGGTTGCTCTTTTCCTTAAAGATTTATCCTCCTTTATACTGATTCCGCTCCTGTTGGCGGCAGGTTTCATCGGTGGAAGTCTCTACGGAGTAATACCGGGACTGCTTAAAGCATACCTGAATGTAAATGAAATATTGAGCACAGTCATGTTAAACTCTATTGCCCTTCAGGTACTTTATCTACTGCTCAGAGGCCCTCTTATGGATCCGCAGGAAATTGCCTACGGTACAGGTTATCCACAGTCGGAAGCTTTATGCAAATCGGCACATCTTACGGAAATTATCCGGGGTACAAGACTTCACCCCGGCATATTTATTGCCATTATATGTGCCGTTCTGGCCTACATCATATTATGGAAGAGTACAGACGGTTATAAAATGAGAGCAGTCGGGAAAAATCCCGTTGCATCGAAATACGGCGGAATAAATGTGAAAACATATCTCATAATGTCTATCTTCCTTTCAGGAGGTCTCTGCGGTATGGCCGGTATGGTAGAAATCTGCGGCATACATCACAGATTGCTCGACGGCATAAGTGCTGGTTACGGTTTTTCCGGCATAGTGGTGGCACTCTTCGGAAGACTTCATCCGCTGGCCTGTATACCTGCATCATTTTTATTCGGTTCACTACTTGTAGGAGCAGATATGCTTCAGAGATCCATGGGAGTTCCAGGCTCTATGGTCTATGTAATTCAGGGATTGATTGTTATTTTTGTGGCAAGCAGTGATATTTTAGGGAAAAAGATTTTGAAGATGGTGAGTCGTGAAAGGTGAAAAATATGTTAAACGAACTATTACAGACAGGGGTAATGACAGGCCTGTTAAATGCAGGTGTAAGGCTTTCCGCGCCATTTCTGCTTGCTTCCACAGGTGAAATGTATTCACAGAGAAGCGGCGTGTTAAACCTGGGAGTGGAAGGCATAATGATGGTAGGAGCTTTTGTCAGTTTTTTCATAGCCTTTAAGACAGGCAATCTTTTGCTTGCCATAACGGGAGCAGTAATTACAGGATTAATCTTTGGGCTCATCATGTCTTTTGCAAGTATTACCCTGAAAGGTGATCAGGAAATAAACGGTATAGGTATTTACATACTTGGCATGGGTCTGTCAGGGTTGTTTTTCCGACTGACCATGGGATCAATAGCACAGACAAAAGGGTTCAGCCCCTTCCCTGTGCCTTTACTCTCAAAAATACCTTTTATAGGAGAGATCCTGTTCAATCAGAACTGCATGGTCTATCTTGCACTACTGCTGGTTCCTCTTTCCTGGTTCATACTCTTTAAAACCACCTGGGGTTTAAAAATAAGAGCGGCAGGAGAAAACCCTCATGCCGCAGATTCCATCGGAGTATCCGTAGAAAAGACAAGATATATATGTGTCATAACAGGCTCAGTTCTTGCAGCCCTGGGAGGAGCATTTCTTACGATAGGACAGGAGGAAGCGGCATTTGTGGATAACATAGCGGGCGGAAGGGGGTTTATTGCAGTCGCTCTTGTTTATTTCGGCAGATGGAATCCTTTCGGCATTATGGGAGGAGCATTCCTGTTCAGCATGATAGATGCCCTTCAGTTGAGACTTCAGGTATTGAATATCGGTATCCCCTATGAATATGCAGTTATGGCTCCATATATCATTACAATCCTTGCGCTTATCTTTGTAACAGGTAAGGCGAGAGGGCCTTCTGCTCTGGGGAAAGTCTTTGAAAGAGAAGGATCGTGAGCTGACAATCTATTTTATGAGATATGAGGAAGTTTCGGATACAATGAAGGGGGAGTGCCATGAGGCTGTGGTGAAAGAAAATGCTCTCTTCTTAACCATTAAACTTCAACAAATTCTATTTTCAATTTTTTATTTGTTGCTTTTGCAATTTTATTTAGAAAACATATAGAAAAATTAAAATGTTTTCCAGTTTCAAGTCGGGAAATATTTGCCTGCCTGGTTCCTATTAATTCTGCTAATTTCTTTTGTGTTAATTTTTTTTCTAGCCTGAGTTGTATTATCTGCCTTTTTATTTCGTATTCCAGGGCATTTTCTTCCAGTTCCTTTATTACTTCCGGATCTGAATTTATAATTTTTTTAGCTTCACTCCATCTCATCTTTATCACTCCTTACTTTTATATAATTCTCCATTCTGGCTTTTGCAGTTTCTAAATCTCTAACAGGCGTCTTATCAGTCTTTTTCTTTATACTATGTAACAATATAATTTTTTTATCTTTATAGAAAAAATAAAATATTCTGAAATCATTAGTTGCTAATTTTATCCGTAATTCCCATAAACCTTTATATTTATCACCTTCTATCTTTCTTGTATGGGGGAAGTATAAATTAAGACCAAATTCCTCCAGCAAGTCTATCTCTCTTTCTATCTTTGACCTTTCTTTTGCAGTAAGAGATTGTATAAAATCTAACACAGGACAGTCTTCATTTTCTTTTTTATATAAAATTATTTCCCATTCCATATTTATATTATATATCACACATGATATTTTTTCAATTACTTTTGTTAAAGAGTAATAAATTGTTATAAAAATCGTTTATTTCAGATAAACCTTTAAATTACTCTTATTCTATAATGATTTTTTATGATGCTACCGGGGTGGATTATTGAATTGGCTCCTGTGTATTTCGGCAGATGGAATCCTTTCGGCATTATGGCAGGAGCATTTTTATTCAGCATGATAGATGCCCTTCAGTTGAGGCTCCAGGTACTTAATATCGGCATCCCCTATGAATATGCAGTTATGGCTCCATATATCATTACAATTCTTGCACTTATCTTTGTAACAGGGAAGGCGAGAGGCCCTTCGGCTTTAGGGAAAGTTTTTGAAAGAGAAGGCTGAAGTCGAAAAGAGGACTTTTGTTTTTCAAGAGAGAAATATAAAGAAAATTGATAGAGGAGGTTTTTTTATGTTCTTAAAAGTACAAACAATAGTATTATTCCTGTTAATAACAGTAACCTTTGTTATGGCACAGTCTGCTAAAGAGTGGAACGAGAAAGGAAAAGACCTTTATAAACAGGAAGAATATGAAGAAGCTATTAAATGTTACGATAAAGCTATAGAACTTGACCCCAAATATGTCGATGCCTGGCATAACAAAGGATGGACTTTATCCTGCTCCGGTGAATATGAAGAAGCTATTAAATGTTACAATAAAGCTATAGAAATTGACCCCAAATATGTCGATGCCTGGAATAACAAAGGATGGACTTTATCCTGCCTTGATAAATATGAAGAAGCTATTAAATGTTATAATAAAGCTATAGAACTTGACCCAAAACATGTCAATGCCTGGTATAACAATGGAGGGGCTTTATACAGCACTGGTAAGTATGAAGAAGCTATTAAATGTTACGATAAAGCTATAGAAATTGACCCCAAATATGTCGATGCCTGGCTTGGCAAAGCATCGCCTTTATTAAAAATTGGTAAATATGAAGAAGCTATTAAATGTTACGATAAGGTTATAGAAATTGACCCTGAATCAACCTATGCCTGGTTTATCAAGGGAGCGAATTTATACTACTTCTCTGGTAAATATGAAGAAGCTATTAAATGTTACGATAAATCTATAGAAATTGACCCCAAATTTATCGAGGCCTGGTATAACAAGGCAGGGATTTTATACGACTCCGGTAAATATGAAGAAGCTATCAAATGTATTGATAAAGCAATAGAAATTGAAGGGGAAAAAGCTTATAATATTTCATTCAAAGGACTCTTATTAAGCAAACTTGGCAAACAGGAAGAAGCCTTGAAATACTGTGACAGAGCTTTAGAACTTGATCCTTACGACCTGGATGGCATGGAGAATAAAGGTCTCGTACTGGCTGAAGAAGGTAAATATGAAGAAGGATTAACATACTGTGATAAAGGCCTGGAACTTGATCCTGAAAATAAAAGTATCATGACTGCGAAAGGTGAGATTTTATATAAACAGGGTAAATATGCAGATGCTATAAAATGGTTTGATAAAGCATTAGCAATAAGCCCCGATTATATGAGAGCTAAAAAGGGTAAAGAAGAAGCTTTAAAATCTTTAGAAAAGTAAATTCAGAGTGAAAGGGAGGCAAAGATTTTGTCTGTTAAATTAAAAAATATTTTACAACTCTTTATTCTGTTCTTCTGTATCGTCTCCATAAATTTTATTGTTCACCCTGAAGATAGAAAGATCGGGTATATCCGTAATATCACATCTATTGATCTGAACGGCGACGGGAAGAAAGAGCAGATTGTGACAAAAATTTACAAAATCAATGATTATGCTTCCTGGGAAAAGTTAATTGTCCTTGACAAAAATGGAGAAAAAATATGGGAGAGTCCCGAAGGGGGCGACATAGGTTCTCCCATGGTCTTCGGCGTATCAGAAACAGGCTCCAGTCTTCCACAGATAATAAGTGATATTGACGGAGACGGTTTTATTGAAGCAATTATAACTCAGCCTCAATCAGATGTCCGTCCACCGGCATTTGATATCCTTCGCTGGAAGAATAACAGATTTTCTCCTGTCAAGGGAGGCACACTTCTTGATAAACCTGCAGGCTCCGGCAATTATTCCTGGAGTGTCAACTATGACCTCGGTTCAATAATTAACCAGAAACAAAGATGGATAAATAAATTCATATCTGCTTCCACTGAAGGGAAATATACTGTCGAGATTTTTTCTTATACAGGCAGCGGCACTATCACAGGCGATAGTCTTCATATTGGGAAGGCTGTTGTTAACGGTGATGAACAGGGATTTCATATAGTAAAATGGATTGAACCTGTAAATGGTCTTCAGGGAAAGAGTGACTCGAAAAAAATTCATGGACAGCCGCTCGTAGATTTACTGGATAAACATTATACTGCCATAAATAATAAAAATTTTAAAGACGCTTATAATTGCAGGAGTAAAGAGTGGAAATCAGCTAATTCTTACGATGAGTTTTATTCAAACTGGGAAAGCAATATCACTATTGGCATAAGGGATCTGGAAATTCTCTCTCAGACAGAGAAAAGGGCTGAAGTTAAAATCGAATTGTATTCGGTAGATAATACAGGAAACGGGAATAAGACAGGTATTTATACAGGAACTATATGGATGATCAATGAAAAAGGGGACTGGAAAATAAATGAAGTTCAGGTAAATAAAAAAAATAATTTATATGAGAATATGATTATTGGTTAAGAAAATAAAGTAAAGTCTTTTAAGATATTGCATCTTTTATATGCCAGTTGGAAGTATGAGATTTATATACGTGGTCTCTTTATGAGCCAAACATTTTGTTGTACCGACTGACAGATGTCTTGTTAGTTCTCGCGCTTTATAGCTTCAGTTACCACTCTCGACCTTTAAAAGATTGCAAATATAATCACCTTCCTTAATAAATATGCTTGTATTATTATGCTGCTTTCTGTATCAATTCATATCCAAGTAATTCAGCTTTTCTCTTCAATATAGACACTTTTTTTGTACTATTCTGCTTATCTAAATAATCTTCTCCTAAATCTTTAAATTTATCTCCATACTTAATTATATAGTAAATAGCTTTAAGTATTCGATGTGCAATTGCTATAATTGCTTAGTGGAATTTCTTATAAATAAAGGGGCAGATGTCAATGTTAAAGATAATCTAGGGGAAACTCCACTGGCACTGGCAAAAGAGTATGAATGCAATGATGTCGTAGATATTCTTGTCAGGAACGGTGCGAAGTAACTCTGGCAAATTACGGTTATTGTCCTCGCGTTACGCGTCACGACTATAAAACGAACTATTACAGACAGGTGTAATGACAGGCCTGTTAAATGCAGGCGTAAGGCTTTCCGCACCATTTCTCCTTGCTTCCACAGGTGAAATGTATTCCCAGAGAAGCGGTGTATTAAATCCGGGAGTGGAAGGCATAATGATGGTGGGAGCTTTTGTCAGTTTTTTCATAACTTTTAAAACAGGAAGCCCTGTGCTTGCCCTGACGGGAGCAGTAATTACAGGTTTACTCTTCGGTCTTATCATGGCTTTTGCAAGTATTACAATGAAAGGCGAGCAGGAAATAAACGGCATAGGTATTTACATACCTGGCATGGGACTGTCAGGGCTGTTTTTTCGACTGACCATGGGCTCAATAGCACAGACAAAAGGCTTCAGCCCCTTCCCTCTGCCTTTACTCTCAAAAATACCCTTTATCGGAGAAATCTTATTCAATCAGAATTGCATGGTTTATTTTGCACTTCTGCTGGTTCCTATTTCCTGGTTCATACTCTTTAAAACGACCTGGGGTTAAAAAATAAGAGCTACGGAAGAAAACCCTCATGCAGCAGATTCTCTCGGAGTCTCAGTAGAAAAGACAAGATATATATGTGTCATAACAGGCTCAATTCTTGCCGCCCTGGGAGGAGCATTTCTTACGATAGGACAGGAGGAAGGAGCATTTGTGGATAACATAGCGGGAGGAAGGGGTTTTATTGCAGTGGCTCTTGTATATTTCGGCAGATGGAATCCTTTCGGCATTATGGCAGGAGCATTTTTATTCAGCATGATAGATGCCCTTCAGTTGAGGCTCCAGGTACTTAATATCGGCATCCCCTATGAATATGCAGTTATGGCTCCATATATCATTACAATTCTTGCGCTTATCTTTGTAACAGGTAAGGCGAGAGGACCTTCTGCTCTGGGGAAAGTCTTTGAAAGAGAAGGATCGTGAGGAATTTGACTGTGTAACTGCTATGACTGATTGGTCACAAAGAAAAATGAGAACCTGTTCCTCTCTTCACACTTCACTCTTCACACTTCACGATTCTCATATAACCTCTATGGAAGTCTTATTTCAGAGAATTTATTATGGTTTCCACGATAAATATTCTATAATGTCCGGATTAACTATATCCATAATATAATCACTCATAGCCATAGCTACAATATTGTTTCTGGAGAGATATTTAATAACTTCCTCAGGGATGTGCAGTGAAGCAAAAACAGGGATAAGTTCTTTATCCTTATATTCAGGGAAAAAAAGGTAAAATTCCTTATTTTTTATAAAATCTATAAAAGTTTCTATATAGCCGGTTCTCGGTGTGGATTTTACTTCAACCATTATTATAGCTGTATCATACACAGCAATGACATCAAATTCTTTTTCCCGGGGTTTTCTTTTTCTTATATTAGTGATAAAAGTATGGCAGTCTTTTAAATTAAAATATTTTTCTCCTATAGCTTCCACATTGGGTGCAACCAGATCTTCTACAATAGTTCCCCATTTAATCGCCAGGTCTCCCCATTTCTTATTCATATCTTTTATATCCTGCCTGATTTCATTTTTGAACTCTTTCATTTCTTTACTTAAATCGTCTACAGTAGCCTGTGTATGTGTCTTGAAATCTTTCATTTCATTTTTGAATTCTTTCATTTCTACTACAAGACCCTGATACATCAGTTGCGACTGAGCCATTAGAAACTCTAACCTGTCTGTTCTTTCTTCTATCTGTGGCATAATATTCACCTGCCTTTCTATATATTGACTTCTTGAAACAAATTTTTCCTTCCTGTTTTTTTATTAATTGCCATATTTCTTGACTGTTCAAGACAAATCTCTCGTTTTTATTATATTCCATGAAGCGACCATTGTAAAGAATGAGATACTAAATATCATTCTGTAATTTTAATAATTGTCTCAGGTGATTTATTACCATGACTATCGATGGCTATAACAGTTATGGTATGCTGTGTTCCTGAACCAAAGGTTGACTCATAGATATCACAAAAAAAACCATTTTCATCGGCAGAAATTCTTCTTGTTCCTGCAACTCCCTTTAGTAAAAGATTGGATAGATTTGTCTGATATTCATAGGTTATTTCAACTGTTACATATGGTTTTGTATAACCCTTTATCTCCACAGGAAAGGCTATTTTCTGTCCATTCTGAACACTTGTGATAGATGGTGAATTAAATTCCTTTTTTACATCTGGTAATTCTGCCTCTGTATTTTTTGCTATACACTGTGTATCAATAAATATTGACTTTGTTATTTCATCCCATTTCACCTTTGCTCCGCAAATTTCACAGATAAATCTTAACGGTACCATAATATGTCCATAGACCTGTGTAACAGGCACATCAAGATGTTTGGTCTGACCATTCAAATAAGCCGTTGAGCTATCGGGTATAAGAAGTAACTTTATATTACCCTTAGATAAGGTAAAAGTTTTTGTGCTTGCATCCCACGTTTTAACAAATTCCAGAACTCCACTTATACTATCGAGACAAATCAGGATATCACTGGATTTCTGGACAGGTGGGACAGGAAGATAAAGTTCTCGGTAATCAATATAGACTCTGATAACATAATTATTATTCAAATCTTTCTGAGCTTTTTTTGCCTCTTCTATTCCTTCTTTAGCTTTTTTATCATCTGGATTTTCCTGTAAAACTTTGTCAAAACATTCTATAGCAGCTTCATATTTTCCTAACTTATTAAAACAGAATCCTTTATTATTAAATATTTTATATGCCTTCGGGTTATATTTCAGGGCCTTATTATAACAATCCAGAGCTTTTTCATAATTTTCCAGCTTATAATAGTCATTCCCAAGGTTCAACCATAATTTGTCAGACTCAGGGTCTTTATCCAGAGCTTTTATATGACATTCAAGAGCTTCGTCATATTTACCATTATTATATAAGTCTATTCCCTTTTTATTCCAATCATCAGCAGACTGTGCCAGAATAAAGGAATCACTTATTAACAGGAACAACAAAATGAAAACTATTTTCTGCACCATTAAAAACATAAGAAATACACTCCTCTGTTACTATTTAGATAGTATACAAGTTAATTTTTTCATATTTTTTTACATCCCTGATTTAAAATTAAAAATTTGATTTTCTAACGAATTCTACAAAAATGAAAAAATCCTCTAAAAAATCTATCAGTTAAAACAATGGAAGTTACCAAAAACCAAAAAGCGAAAACTCAGAGGTCTGAAAGTCCCGGAAAATGTAGTCAAACAATAGTATCCTGACATTGTCACATTAGAATTTTAGATAGAGGTAATTCAATCTTTCATAAAAACCAGAAACTTTTAGACATATATATAATTTTAAAGGATTATTAAAATAAAATAAAGAATATACATTGTGTGTTAATACAAAAAAATAACAGTAAATATCATTAAGGGAGGAGATATTCCTTATATGAAACAAATCATTATTACACTCACAATTTTACTCACATTATTTGCCACACTTCTGACATCAATGGCCAGGGAAACAGATAAAGTAATTATAATCTCCGAAGGCGAAAAATACGGTTTCATCAATTTAACCGAAAAAATCGTAATAAAGCCACGGTTTTCAATTATCGGGAAAATATCAGAAGCAAATGAATACGAATTTCCAGAAGGATTACTCGCCGTATTGGAAAATGACAAATGGGGTTTTGTCGATACAAAAGGAAATTTTGTTATAAAACCTCAATTTGATTGGGCAGGTAATTTTTCCGAAGGACTTGCCGGTGTGAAGGTAAAAGAAAAATGGGGATTTACTGATAAAACAGGAAAAATCATTATAGAACCGCAATTCCACAGTGTTAACGAGTTTTCCGAAGGACTTGCCGGTATGAAGGTAAAAGAAAAATGGGGTTTTATTGATACAACAGGAAAAATTGTTATAGAACCGCAATTTGACGATGTGAATAATTTTTCAGACGGACTTGCCTGTATAAAAACAGAAGGCAAATGGGGTTTTGTTGACAGATCAGGAAAAATTATTATAAAGCCTCAGTTTACTTCCAGAACTAAATTCCGTAAAGGGTTTACCTTTATAGGTGGAGACGGAACAAGCAAATATATGGATAAAGCAGGATTAATATATGATGATGTAACTTGTTCATCACAGGATAATATAACCTGGATTAAATTAAAAAGTAAATGGGGTTATTTTGTTGACGGAGAACTATTTATGAAACCTCAATTTGATGATTTCAAAGACTTTTCAGACGGATTTGCAGGAGTAATGATAGATAATAAATGGGGATTTATTGATAGTACCGGAAAATTTATTATAGAACCTGAATTCAATGAAGCACCTGTATTTTCTGAAGGATTTGCCGGTGTAAAAACTGGAGGTAAATGGGGATTTATTGATAAATCAGGGAAATTTGTTATAAATCCTCAATTTGATGAAGTACCTGTATTTTCCGAAGGACTTGCCGGTGTAAAAACTGGAGGCAAATGGGGATTTATTGATAAATCAGGGAAATTTGTTATAAATCCTCAATTTGATGAAATATATGAATGTTTCACAGATGGACTTATTCCTGTTAAATCAGTTGAAAAATGGGGTTATATTGATAAAACGGGAAAATTTGTTATACCCCCCCTGTTCGACATAGCAGGCAACTTTAAAAATGATCTGGCTTTCGTAAAAACCAATAAAGAGTTATGGGTAATAAATAAACAGGGTAATAAAATAATTAAATTTGATCAGACTTTTGACGTCATAGATTCAGGTGTTCTGCCAGGAGGAATTTTAAAAATAACTATTAATGAGAAATACGGCTATATAGACAAAACAGGAAAAATTGTTATAAACCCTCAATTCAATGAAGCATCTGAATTTTCCGAAGGCCTGGCTGCTGTAAAAATCAGTTTCTTAGATAATGAAGAAGGCCCTCAGGATAAATGGGGATATATCGATAAAAGAGGGAAAGTTATTATAAAATTTGAAGATTATCTGGTAACCAGCTTTGATAAGGGCCTTGCAATGATATTTGTTAATGGTAAATGGGGAGCAATTGACAAAACAGGGAAAACCATTATAGAACCTCAATTTGATGAAATAACTTTTTTCAGTGAAGGTATGGCAGGTATAATGGTTGATAATAAATGGGGAGCAATTGACAAAACAGGGAAAACCATTATAGAACCTCAATTTGATGAAATAACTTCTTTCAGTGAAGATATGGCAGGTATAAAGATTGATAACAAGTGGGGATTTACTGATAAAACAGGGAAAACCATTATAGAACCTCAATTTGATGAAATAACTTCTTTCAGTGAAGATATGGCAGGTATAAAGGTTGATAATAAATGGGGTTATATTGACAAAACAGGGAAAATCATTATAAAACCTCAATTTGATGAAATAACTTCTTTCAGTGAAGGTATGGCAGTCATAAAGGTTGATAATAAATGGGGTTATATTGACAAAACAGGGAAAACCATTATAAAACCTCAATTTGATGTAATTTATTTTTTTGAGGAAGGTATGTCAGGTGTAGAGATTAATGAAAAATGGGGATTTACTGATAAAACAGGAAAAACCATTATAAAACCTCAATTTGATGAAATAGCTTCTTTCAGTGAAGGTATGGCAGGTATAAGGGTTGATAATAAATGGGGTTATATTGATGAGACAGGAAACGTAGTTATACCCCCAAAGTTTAATAAAATAGAACATTTCCATAAAGGACTTGCATATGTATATATTGATAATATGTGGGGAATAATTAATAAAAATGGCGATTTTATAGTCGAACCTCAATTTGAAGATATATCATTTTACACAAAAGAAGGTCCGAGAGCAATTCGGATTGGTGGGAAATGGGGATGTGTAGATGAAACAGGAAAAATCGTAATAAAGCCTGAATTTGACAATGAAATCGAATTTTCTGAAGGAATGGGGATCGTAAAGATACCGGCAAATGTAAAATTCATAGATACAAACGGTAAATGCCTGTGGGAAGGGGAAAGAAGGTAATGAAAGTTTTATAGAACTTATTCCCCCGGTGCGAGTTGTTTATAATTGAGGATAGTTTAGAGTTGATAAATATAATAAACTATAAAAACAGGAGGCTTTTTATGTTCTTAAAAGCACAAATAATATTATTATTCCTGGTAATCACGGCAACATATGTTCTGGCCCAGTCTGCTAAAGAATGGAACCAGAAGGGAATGGAACTTTATAAACAGGGAAAATATGGTGAAGCAGCAAAATGTTTCGAGAAAGCCCTTGATCGAGATCCAGAGTCGGGAGATCTCTGGTTTAATCTGGGGAATTGTTATTACAGGATGTTTTATTACGAAGATGCCAGCAGGTGTTACAGTGAAGCACTGAAGTCAAAACCTGATTCTGATAAATTCCTGGCCTATAAAGCCTGTGCTCTGGCACATCTTAAGAATTTTGAAGGAGCAGAAAAATACAGTAAGAAAGCTATGGAAGCAAATCCTCAAGGTGCTTACGGATCACTGGCTAAAGGGATTATTCTGGTTTATCAGGACAGATATGAAGAAGCTGTGAAATATCTGGATAAAAGTTTAACTATTAATCCTAAAAGCTTTGATGGATGGTTTTATAAGGGATGGAATTTATATCACCTTGGTAAATATGAAGAAGCCATTAAATGTTATAATAAAGCTATAGAAATTGACCCAAAAAATGCCTATGCCTGGAATAACAAGGGAGCGGCTTTATCTGACATTGGTAAATATGAAGAAGCTATCAAATGTTATAATAAAGCTATAGAAATTGACCCTGAAGATGTCCTTACCTGGAATAACAAGGGATGGGCTTTATATCGCCTTGGTAAATATGAAGAAGCTATCAAATGTTATAATAAAGTTATAGAAATTGACCCTGAATATGCCTATGCCTGGTATAAAAAGGGAGTGGCTTTACATTACCCTGGAAAATATGAAGAAGCTATCAAATGTTATAATAAAGCTATAGAAATTGACCCTGAAAATGACTATGCCTGGACTGGCAGGGGTTGGGCTTTATACAGGCTTGGAAAATATGAAGAAGCCATTAAATGTATTGATAAAGCTTTAGAGATTAACCCGGAAAAATCTTCTCACATATCATTCAAGGGACTTTTATTATCTAAACTCGGCAAACAGGGAGAAGGTTTGAAATACTGTGACAGAGCATTAGAACTTGACCCGAAAGACCCGGATGTATGGGAGAATAAAGGTCTCGTAATGGCTGAAGAAGGTAAATATGAAGAAGGCTTGACATTCTGTGATAAAGGCCTGGAACTTGATCCTGAAAATAAAAGTATCATGGCTGCTAAAGGTGAGATTTTATATAAACAGGGTAAATATGTGGATTCTGTAAGATGGTTTGATAAAGCCCTGGCAATAAGCCCTGAGTATATGAGAGCTAAAAAGGGTAAAGAAGAAGCTTTAAAATCTTTAGAAAAGTAAATACAATGAGATTGAAGACATCCTCATCTGCAGAAGACAAGTCAACCACCCACCGCTAACCGCTCTGGCGGTATAGCGGGGGCTTGTAAGCAAAGGTTGCAAGCTCAGATTGACTAGACCATAAGTCGTGTGACTGAGTTATACCGGATGGATACACCATAGGGTGATGCTCTAGCCCTATGCCACTGTAGTGGCTCTGTAAACAGGACCAGGATTAAGAGGATAATAAGATTAACAGGATAAGAAATTTTGAGCAGGACAGTTCTATTTATTATCATGGTAATCCCATAAATCCCATAAATCCCGGTCAACATTGGCGAAGGGCACATAACAGGAGTCATCCTGATTTATCTCTCTAAAGGAGATTCATTATGATCTATGTAATATCTAAAGAAGGTAAACCCTTAATGCCTACAAAAAGAAGAGGCAAAGTAAGACATCTTCTGAAAG
>DAIOEN010000147.1:0-17942 GCA_036746235.1 Vulcanimicrobiota bacterium
GGTTAGAGAATATTCTATATATTATCAGAAATTTCCTCCTGCTGGATGTGCTGTCATCCATGGTACGGATTCCCGGCTCCTATGGTGCAGAATTTTTACCCGTTCCCCTGGGTGAGAGCTCCATATAAAAAAGAATGGCTTTATATCAGAGGTTTTACTATGGGTGATGGTCCATAACGGACCTTCTGCCCTGGATAGTACCTCTGAAAAACGGCCATTTAACGGGATTTTACCGCTTTCATAAGTATTGATACATATTATTCCTATGGCCTGAACGCCTCTTTTTTGCCTTTAAACCGGTCTAAAACGGCTCTGAGTGCGGTGTTTTGCTATGGTATTTTTCTGGTGAATAAGCCCTTTGTTTTTGAACATGGCAGGGGTTTTGCCGGTGCTTGGGTTCCTTGGGCTCCATCTCCACCGGCAGATCTCCCCTGGCATCTATACAGTGATAATTTCTTTCTTTTCCAAGGAATTAAGTAATAAAATTCTCATTTTATCCTCATTATACAGGTCTGATATGTCCGTTACCTCTGGCAGTGTTTTTTCTAAATTATTTGAAATTATAGAAAGTATATCCGAAAATTCAATCAAAGGCATATCCGGCATAAAATCAACTATAATTCTGTTCACCACTCTTGTATGTTGGTATGGTGAACTCAGAAAAAAACAGGATATTTCTTCTATTCCGGTTATTTTTCTAATTATTTCCAGCATGGCCTGAATAAAGAGAAATTCCTTTATCAAATCATTTGCTTCATGTACCATAGAAATTAATCCTTTTGTCTCCTCTTCATCGAAGGGTTTTTTTACATAAAAATTTCTACTGGTCAACAAAAAAGATAGTTTCCACAGAATAATCTCTATTTTGTTTCTGTGTTCACTCATATAAATACTTTGGTTTACTAAAAATTTTAATATCTCTTCATATTCATGATATGTATCAATATTAAAGCTTCCTTGTATCCCGTTCACTGTTTTTTTCAGTTCATCATGTGTCATAGGGGTTTTATCTTTACCATCCAGTAATTCGCTGAAATAATGTTTTATAAGTAGTTTCCCTGCTTCTTTTCCGGTAAGTTTCCCTTTAGATATACCAGCAAAATCAAATTTCTTCATTTTCTTTTCCTCCTACAATACAGAATTCCACCATTTCAGGCACCAATAATTCTTTTAGCCATTCGTTATTATATAAATTTGAAACTTCCCTCACTTCTTTTAAAGCCTTTTGGATCTGTTCCTCCGGTACAGTATATTTACATATCATAGGCAAAATATCTGCCTTTTTGATAAGATTATAGCCGTCAATTACATGATTTACATATTGAAATAAATCATCAGGAAAAGCCGTCATTGTCTGTAAAATCTCGTATATCTGAGTATAACCGGCAATCAGTTTCTTTACTGCTTCATAGAAGAAAAATTGATTTATACTTTCCCCTAAATTATTAATATTTGTTTTCAGAATATTTATATCTTCATCCTCTATAGGTATTCTATCCCGGCTCTGAAGAGTAAAGGCAATCTTCCATAATGCTATCTCTATAGTAAAAGCGAAAGTCATTTGCATTATGGAAATATCTGTAATATACTTCCATAGCTCTCTATAAGCTCTGTAAGTCTTAATATTAAACTCTCCTGTCAATTTATCTATTAATATATTTTGCTCAGATATTTCTAATATATGTTCCTGGGGTTTTCTCCCTTCTGCAATATCCCGGTCTTTTAGTCCTGAAATAATACCAGTGATACAATCCTTTATCATAAGTTTCCCGATTTCATCACCGGTCAATTTGTCCTTTACTATGGCATCAAAATTTAACTTTTTCATCTGGTCGCCCTCCTATTATTGATTTTATTGAGTCTATTTTCTTTTCCACTATTAAAATTTCATAAGCCTTTAAGAGATTGGCTAAAACATAGTTTTCTTTTACTGCCTGGTCTTTTGTTACTTCGCCGGCCCTTACTCGGTTCAATAAATCAGAAAATTCTCTCAAAATGTCCTGACTGTCCGATTTTAGCCTACTTTTGGTGTTTTTCAGGTCTATATACTCTTCCTTCAACTCGGATAAATACTTTAGATAATAGTCAAGAAGTTCTTTTGTGGTAAGGTCTGTTATATCTCTATTGGCAAGTTCTGCATCCAGTTTCTTGAAAATTTCTCCAAGTTTTTCAATCCGGGCCTCACGTAACATATAGTAATTATGGTAAAGTTCTTCCAGATATTCCGCTTTACGCTTTACTATCTCTTCTTTTAATTCTTCGTTCCACTCACCACAGGCAGATCTTCCTATATGTAAATCCTGTTCAATCTGCCGGTATGACAGCCCCTTGGCTCTGAGCTCTACGAATTTTAACTTCTTCTCAGTCTTTCCCAGTTCCGGAACTTCAGGCATCTTCTTTGCAATAGTTGTATTCTGTTCTTTTTTCTTAACAGTTTTCTTCTGCTTACTCTTCTTTTTCTCCGTCTTGCCATTATCCATTTACTTCTTCACCCGGCCTTTCAAGTGCTTTCACTGTAATTCTGTGTATTCTTCTTACTATTTTTTCTCTCATTTTTGGCTCCGTTTTTCCAAGTTCTTCTTCATCATCTTCCCCGTCAATCCCGTAACACTCATCATCTATCTGTCTCTTTAACTGCCGTACTCGTTCTTTTTGCTCTTTCTTTTTTCTGTATTCAAGAAAGTCCAGTAATGCAATTCTGTTACGTTCTTCCAGAGTCATAATTTATCACTCCTTCTATTTTTCTGCCCACGAATTACAGATATTTCCTTCTACTTCCACAGGCACGGATTTTAAATAATATTGCCCTGCCTCTTTCATGGTATCTTCCAGGATCTTTTTCACTTCTTCTGCTATGGCTTCATGTGCTTCCAGTATGATTTCATCGTGTACCATGTGCACCAATTTTGCTATACCTTCTATTCTTGGCCTGAGTAATACAAGGGCCTTTTTCAAAATATCTGCCCCGGTGCCCTGGTCGGGTGAATTCAGTCTGTCAGTCAGTTTGTATTCTTCGAGTCGTGAGAACTTTCTAAATCTGCCTCCTATGGTATATGTAATATACTCCTGTCTTGCCTTGGTGAGCTCGTGCCACCTCTTGACTCCCTTATATAGATCAAAAAATTTAGTTCTGAAATTTACGGCTTCCTGGGAAGAAATTTCTATTCCATAATCTGATTTTGCTACTTTTCGGAAGGTTTCTGCACCGGCCCCATAGAGGAGTCCAAAATTTACGGCCTTGGCTAATTGCCTATCATTCTTTGTTACTTCTTCGGGCTTTTTGCCTGTTACAAAACTTGCTGTAAGTGTATGAAGGTCTTTTCCTTGACAATAGGCATCTATCATGACAGGGTCTTTTGAAAGTTCTGCTCCGATTCTAAGTTCAACCTGTGAGTAATCAGCTACAATTAATCTGTTCCCCGGCTCCGGCCTGAAACAGCTTCTTATTTCTTTTCTTCTCGGTACCTGCTGTAAATTAGGTTTCTGACATGTGAATCTTCCGGTCTCAGTGCCTATCTGATTGTATTCGGCATGTATTCTGCCGGTTTTTTTATGGGTTTTTTCGGGTATATCAACAAAGTTATCCTTAAAGAATTTATACTTTTCCTTGTAATCTATAAGCTTTGTGAATAATGGGTGACCTATGGCCTTTAAATATTCCTTGTCAGTGCTTTCAAGCTTCTTCCCGGTCTTCTTCTGTAATAAAGGCAATAACTGTTTTGGTGACCTTAAATTTATATCCCCCAGATCTTCCCTGGCTTCCTGCTCTGCCTGTTCTATTTCAGCTATCAGGCTTTCTTTATGACTGTTCACTGCTTCTTTATCTAAGAAAAAGCCATTTAGCTCCATATCTGCCACTGAATAAATACAGTCAAATTCAAGTCTTGCTGTTTCTGCCAGATTATTTTCTGCAAGTTTCTTTCTCAATATATCTCTAAGTTTAAGCAGTATTTTTGCATCATTACAGGCATAAATTAACTGTTCTGCTGTTAATTCCCCTTTCCAGTTACTTGTTTGCTGTTCTTTTGATAAGTCTATATTCAGATATTTCTTTGCAATAGCTTTTAAGGAAAATCCTTCACCGGCTATTCTTCTGCCCCCTGCAAGAAGGTATGAAGCAATCATTGTATCAAAAAGATTTCCCCCCACTGTAAGACCTGCCTGCTGTAACATCTTCAAATCAAACTTTGCATTTTGAAAAATCTTCAGTGCCGGCCCTGTAAGAAGTGTCTGTAAAGTGCTCAAATCTTGCCCCTGTAATTCCCTCATATCAATTATCATAACTGGATGGTCTTTTGTAGCTATCTGTATCAAACATACTTTATGAAGTAAAGGGTCGAGTCCTGTGGTTTCTGTATCGATTCCAAGGGCTTCTGCTCCCATCCTTTTCTGACATTCAACCTGTAACAGCTCTGTATCTGCAATCAAAATATAGTCCTGCAGTGCCTTTTGCATGTATAATGCCACTGCTCGAATTACAGGATCAAATATAACTGTAAATCTCCTCTTCCAGAATATAATAGAATATATGGCTTTTAACCCTTCCACCTGTTCCCGGAATTCTTCAATAACATTTTCCCCTTTCTGGGCCCTCTGCCATAAAAAATTTATCTCATTTTCTTTTTCAAAAATTATTTTACGAAATTCTTTTTTATTTGCTTTAAAAAAATCAAAATTTTTGACCTCTTCAAACTGGCTTGCTATATGGCTTAAAGCCTCCTCAAAAATTTTTTCATAATTTTGTAAATTTTTATTTTTTTCTTCCATAATTTCTGAAAAAAGATCTTTGATATTTACGTCTGTATGTTCCACTTCTGCCGGTGGTGTAAGGTTTTGTTTCATTAGTTTCAACATTATTTTTTGTCCTTTCAATTTCATTTGTTAGGGTAATTAACCTAACATACCCTAACATTAAATATCCTTATTTCATCAGGTTTTATTAATTTTTTGGTTAGTTAGAATAACTTTTTCCATATATATATATATTAATTATTATTATTATTATTGATATAAATATAAGTTACTATAGTATCCTAACATTACCTTAATTTACTCTTTATTTATAATGCTTTTCTATGTTAGAGTAATTGTTAGGGTAATGTTAGTGTGTTAGGTTAAGAAGAATTTTTCTTTTGCTTAAAACAATATTGAATATAATTCCTTTCCTTCTTAATCAGGCAGTCAAATTTTGTTTGTATTCCCTTCCACAGGTGCCTTAATTTTGCTGTTAAAGAGAGCACATTGCTATAATGGAACTTTATTCTATGTCCTTCTGCCAGTGAAGATAGTTTAAAAAACAGGTCTTTCCCTGAAAGGAATTCCCCTTCTATGGTTTCTTCATCTTCGATGTAAATTTGTAAGAGTTCATATAAAGGATCTTCATCCAGTGAAAAGTCATATTGTTCCTGCTGTAGCTTTCTGAAAATATCTTTTACCTTTTCTTCCCCCACAATCTTACAGGCAAATGAGTAAAAATCTGCCATCCTGAATTTAGTTTTAAAAGTCTGTTTTTGGGCCTGCTGTAATTGCCTGAGTATTACCTGAAGTTTAAAAATAATTTCATTCCACAGGATATCCCGGTGTTCTTCCAGTTCTTCCAGTAAATCATTTTCCGGTATGAAATTCTCTTCCAGGGGTTTCACTGATAGAATAAGCAGTCGATCTGCAATGTCATCACGTCGGAATTTTGGAGTCCTGGCAGTGAGCCCTATAAAACAGGAAGGTTTCATTGAAAGATATACAAAATTTTCTCTCATTTGCCTCTCTTCAAACTGTTCCCCTGTTGCCATTTTAGCCAGAAAATCATTCATCCATTTAATACGGCTATCGGCGTTATCTATGGCAAGAAAACTTTTATGTAAGCTTGCTACTTTAATATCTCTCTCATTATCGGATGTCACTGATGAAAGATTCCATTCATCACCAAAAAGAAGTTTACCCATAATACGAAGGGAAAAGCTCTTACCACTGCCTTTTACCCCATACATCAATAACAGGGGTTTTGTCGGGAAAATACTTTCAAAGAATATGGACATAAAGAAAAGCTCAAATAATACCTGTTGCTCTTCTACAGTCAGACCGGTTTCTTCTGTATCAAAATTAATCCTGTCCAGGATCATTTCTTCAAATTTGCTGGAAGTTTCTGAAAGAGGTAATTTAACATCAATAGGGCTTCCCTGGCATCTTTGAAACATAATTCCATCAGTGCCATTGTCAACTATCTCCATGGTACTGGTAGTAATCTTCAGGATCTGGTTCTGCTTATTTCTCAGATCAAGGTAAATGGTGAAATTCTTCCTGTCAAAATAACAGAATTTTTTTATATCAACCTCCCTGCCTGTCAGTAAACAGTGTTTCTGAAGTCGTTTTGTTATAATTCTGGCAATCATTTCATTCTCGGCAAGTCCTATGCAATGAAGGAAAATAGAATAATCAGGGTCTTTCCGATAAATTTGATATGTCAACTTCCTGTTTTTATCAAAGTAATAACAGGTATTATTATTATCTTTGATAAAACTTCCATTATCTTCCAGAAAATTACATACTTCTCTAAAACAGGTCTCATTTTTATCAACTTCTTTCTTTTTCTTTGCTTGCCGGGTTTTATATATAGTTTCCCGTAATTCTTGCAGTATTTTAAAATAATCTTCCCCTTTTGATGGTTCTGATATAACATCAGGTGTTTCCTTTGCTTTTTCTGCAGGTTCCTCCTCTTCTTCATCCAGAAAATACCAGGCTTTATCAGGGATATTGAATGTAAATAAATCTTCCAGCTTTTCTTTATAAATTTCATGACAATGGGTATGGTGACAATGTTTTTTTATTGTCCCCGTAAATGACAGATGAACCAGAAATTCTTTTGATGTACTTGGTTTTGTATGTCGGTCTGCCCTGGGACATGTGCAAAAATAATTTATTCCTTGACTAAGGGCCTGCCCTCCATGTTTAAATTCTCCTTTTTCGCACGTAAAGCCATATTTTGAAATAAGCTGATCCAAGATCTTCTTTTGTCTGTAAAATTCTTTTGTTGCTTCCTCTTCTGCTATAATCTTTACTTCTGCTGTTTCATCTTCATGGAAAATATTAGCCCTATTTATTATCTCTTTGAATAAATCTTCCGGGAATTCCTGTAACTTATTTTGAAAGAAAAATTCCGAGTAATGCCACTTATAACGGGTTCCGTCTGGATGAATGGAGTCAGGAATCACGTTCTGACTTCCTGCCCCTGTTCTTAGCTCTATCCCTAAATCAGGCAGTTTCTTTGAATTCTTAAACTTTAACCATGCCGGTCTTTTATAATATATGTGCCCTCTTTCTTCCCACTGAAGTACCTTCCCCGGCTCCCTCTCCCCCCTGTAAACTATAGATGTAACAGGTAATTGCAGGTCTCCAAGTTTTTCTTTTGCTATGACCGGATCATCTATATCAATTACAAGTAAATCTTCAAGCCTCATGCCTAAATTAGATGTTTTCAGTTCTTCTTTCTGCTGTTTCCACAGAGTTTTTATATCTGCAGTGTTCCACCCTTTTACTACCGGGTTTTTTATTCCCACTGGATAAGTCAGTATTGGAATATTTAGTTTTTTATATATCTGTAAATGGGTCTTTCTACTTTTCTGCTCCCCTATGGTCATCTCAGGCAGTTTATTTATACTGTTATTGCTCTTTATATTATCTTCAGAATACTTTATCAATTTTCATTCCTCCTGTAGCAAGAGCCCCGGCATTAACCAGGGCTCTATCTGAAATTATAAATTATATTTTGCGTAAATGTCCTCGACAGCTTCTATTTCCTCATCAGTATTATCTGTCAGTTCTTCGTCATCATCTTCATCTTTTTCCAATTTCAGTTCTTCCAGTGTTTTAATGATTGTCTCTGTCGGTACTTTACCATAGCCATCAAAGGCAACCTTGGATCTGACATTACCCTCATAGTTCTCTTCTTCCAGCTTCGCATATACTAGTTTACCCAGAACCTTACCGGAATCCAGTTCAAAGTCTTTATCTGTCTTTTTCGCCATCATTAAAGCCACTGCAAAATTTTTTGGTCGCTTGCAATTAAAGGATAACTGATCAAATATAATCCGGCCCTTTAGCTCACCCTCTACAATCTTTAATTTAAGCTTTAACATAGGTACTCCTGACTTGGATTCTGTCTCTGTCGCTTCTTTAATCTGGCATAGATATTTTCCTTTCGGAATGGTGCTCCCGTTGCTGGAATTTGTTGCTATTTCTTCGTATTTCATAATAATTTTATCCTCCTTATATTTTATTAAAAACTTTTATCGTTGAAATTAATTCACTGGCATCTGCTTTACTGTCAGGTGCCGGGCCTGTATAGCCTAAAACCTTCAAATAAGATAATTGCTTTTCTGTAGGCTTTTCTTTTGCCATATAAGCTTTAACTGCTTTTTTGGCCTGAATATTTTTATAATACTGTTTTTCTGAGTCTGGCAGTTTCTCCCAGTCTTGAAGATATTCAATATATGCTTTGGCCTCATTTATAAAGTTATATATAGTCTCTGTGATATATCTTTTATCTTCTTTTCTTTTCGTCTGTTCATACACAGTGGTCATCACGGCTTCAGGGTCTTTTATACCTCTCCTGATAGGTTCTAAAAAGATATTTGCCACTGTTGCCCGTTTTGCCGGCTCAAAATATCCAAGGAATTTCCGTCGTGAATCATTTAACATCTCAGGCATCACAAAATACCTCACTTTCTATTTCAATCTGTTTCTGTAGCAATATGACTTCTGTTTCCATAGCATCTTTAAAATTTTCTTCTTCATCTTCTTCCGGTTCTTCTTCATCAGGGAATAAAGATAATGTGTTATTCTTCTTTTGGTGCCATGTTATGATGGGTTCTCCCTTATGGAAACGATCCCAGACCGCCCATAAATGATACATAGTTGAAGAGTTTTTATATAACTGGAATTTCAGTCTATCTGGGATTATGATTACTTTCTTAAGAGGGAATTTTTGATCTGCCCATATTAAACCCAGATGATTTTTACCGCCAAGGGCCTGAAGTGTCAAAAGCATTGCGATCTTATGTTTTGCTATTTTCTTGCTATGCTGGATGAACTCTGTCAGGGTCAAATATGGTGGATTCGTAATGATGTTATCCGGGTATTTGTAAAACTCTGCTGACTGCTTCAAGAAGTCTATCCCACCGGTGCCATATATCCCCTCTGCCCTTATATCGTATGAAAGAATCTTCTGTCCAGGGAATTTTTTCTCTAAAACTTTAGATATATGACCACCCCCTGAACAGGGCTCCAATATACTGCCGGGAAAATTTTCATTTTCTATCAGGGCCATAGTTCCGGCCATAGGAGTCGGGTAAAAGTCATAGGGTCGTCTGTTGTTACTGTAACCTGTAATTAGATGGGCTTTATTGCTCACTGTTGCTATCCTCCTGAAAATTTCCGGTATGAAGGATATAATGTCCGTCAACCTCCTGAAGTTGATCTGAGTCAACTACGTCAAATAAATTCCGGTTGAACTTACAACATTCACAGAAAAGGATCCCCCGGGTACAGTTTAACCGGCCCTGATTGAACTCAAATATCATAAGTCTGCCACATTTCGGACAAACTTTTGATGTTACGGGCTTTATTCCCCTATATTCTGCTATTACTGGCATCTTTTAAATCACTCCTTTTTAAAAATTGTTATAAATCACACAGGATTTTTTAATTTCTCTGTGGTATAATACAAATAGAAAATACATTTTAGCGAATGTAAATTATTACTTTTAAAATATAGCTCTGTGAGAGCCTGCAAGCTCTTCGGAGCTATCTGCATTTTATCCACTCGGTTTTAATTGATTGTTACTAAAAATATTACTCTCTATTATCTTCTGACAAAATCCTTCGACCAGTTCCTGAATTATAGCAGTCTTTGATATATGAATCTTCTGGCTTATCTCTCCAAACTGCTCCGCCAATGGTTTTGGCATCCTGTAAGCTTCTAATATTTTTGTCTCTACCATCTTTATAACACCTCCTTTTATATAGTATAGCATAATAATAAATCATTCATAGAAGAAAGTCAAGCATAGAAACATACAAACTTTAACTTTGCACGGTTTTAACGGGTAAATTATAATTATCGGCTCCTTTGAAAAACTCAGGATTCATCCCTCTTATTTTGTTTAAATGATTTATTCCTTTTTTCCTATATTTTTCTATTTCTTTTAAATATATTATCCATTCTTTATGATACATATTCACTTTTTTATTTTTTAATATACTTTTGTATGGTTTTGGAAACATTTTCATAAAGGTATATTTTTCTATGGTACGTCTTTCTATTTTTATTCCTTCTTCTTTGCTATATTTAATAAACTCATCTATAGTCAAAAAATCCCCTCGAAATTCATTACCCTGGTATCTACCTTTAGCGGGATAACTAAAATCATAATAAAGCATGGATTCTTTTGTTCTTGGATGGTAAATTTGAGTAATGTTATATTTGGATATTTCTTTTATATCTTTATCAAAAATTTTTAAACTTACTGGTTTATAAACCCCATATACAGTGCAATCAGTTTTTTTTGCATCAAAAGAAGTTTTATTTATCTCTATCTCAACCTGTTCAACAATACGACATTTTACTTCCATCCAAAAACTTGCATTTACTCTGACTTTTAGGACATCTTCATTTGCTTTAAAAGTTATTCCACCTTTTTCATGATCAATATTCTTTTCTTCAAGTTTTAAAAAAATCTGGAATCCCCATACATCATACATAAATAACTCGGATGGTATATGTAATGTAAACCATTCTAATGTATAAATAATAGGTATATAATTTTTTGTAACAATTTTATTTAATTTGTAATTATAGAATCGCCCATAACATAATTCTATTGCAAATTTCCCCATTTCATTATAACTTGTTTCTATGGTTTTTAATTTATGTTCCAAAATATTGCCTTTTTTATCTACCGTTGTTTCATAAGCTTTATCCATATTTAATATAATATCATTATCTGTAACAGTGTTATCCATCATATCAGTCCTTTCCTAAAATCCAAGTTTCGCCATCTCTTCAGCTTTTCCCACAATACGAAGATATTATTGTATTTCTTGCTTTTGCTCAATATAAGCTTTCAATAAATCCTTCGTAGTAATATATTTACCAGCTACTTTCCGGGCCTTAATTTTGCCTTGTTTACAGAGAGCTCTGACAGTTCTCTCTGTAATCTCCAGTAATTCAGCTACATCTTTTACCGTCAAAAATTCTTTATCCATCGACCATTACCCCCTCTTCATAGGCTTTTACTTTTCTGTAAAAGGTATTTGCCTTCAAATTAACACTATCCATAAATTTTGTTGCAGTTATTTCCTTGGCTTTCCACTGCTTATATAAATTTTCCCATGTGTCATTATTTATAGAGATAGGCTTCCGGCCCTTATATTTTCCTTCTTTCTTTGCAATGGCAATCCCTTCTTTCTGCCTGTCCAGGATGTAACCTCTCTCCAGTTCTGCAATAGCACCAAACACAGTCAACATGAATTTTCCTGCAGGTGTATTTGTATCTATAGCCTCTTTCTTGCTAACGAATTCGACCCCTTTGCTTTTGAACTGTTCAACTATTTCCAGAAGATCTTTTGTATTTCTGGCAATTCTGGAAATACTTTCTACTATAACAATGTCACCTTCCCTGATGTAATTTAGCATCTCTTTTAACTGCTTTCTATCCTTATTCTTGCCACTGACTTTATCTATATATATTTTTTCAACCCCTAATTCCTTCATCAAAACTTCTTGCCTGGCAGTATTTTGATCTATAGTCGATACTCTGACATAACCGATCTTTTTTCCCTGCATTTTTACCCCTCCTTTTTATATTTCAATAGAGTTTATTTTCTAAATTTTATCAATATTTTTATTTATGACATAACCTTTTGACATACTAATTATATGTTATCTATTATACATCTATATACATTATATGTCAATAAAGTTCATATAATTATGACATATTTCAAAATTAAAAAATAAACCCTATTGAATTACTTTTTACTATATTTCTAAGTATATCTTTAGGGTGTAGCCTATTGCAGTACTTTTATAGAAAAGATAGGAAATAAAAAAATAAGCCGGAAAAATGGCTTTTAGTGCCACTCTGCCAGCTTTACATATATCAAATCATCTTCTTCTATTTCCAGGAGTCTTTTACTGTCATATTTTTCAACCAGATATGAAGGGTAATCCTCTTCTAAATACTGAAGAGGTTTAACGATAATAGGATCTTTATATTCATCCCAGTTTTTTAACTTTATTTCAACCAGTCGCCCTTCGTATCGGTCTAATTCCTCTAACATGGTATCACCTTCCAGTTATATTATACCTTGCCGGGAGAAGCAGATCTCCCACCTCCCCCGGCTTTTATTTCTATCTAAATAAATCCTTCTGTCCTGTTTCAGGGCTCTGTTCTGATTCTTTTACTGAAAGACAACCCAACTTAAAGCCCATGAAAAAACAGTTTTTTGCAAAATCCATTATTTTTTCATAAAGTTCCTTATTCATAAATTTAAAGTCCTCCTTCTTTCCAGTTATATTATACTATCCGGCTCCACTCTCAATTCACTGTTAACTTTTCCTTTTCCCCCTGCTGACTGTCAAATGATATGAGAGGTAATCTGTGTCCTGCGTGTAATTCTCTCGATAGGCTTACATCTATGTTTTCTATAATATCATTTAACATTTTCTCAGTTGAAATATCTATTATCATTTCTTTAATTGCTTCATCTTCAACATTCATCTTATTAAATAAATTTATTGTCATATTAACACCCATAGCAACACTTAAATTGATTATTCCTTCTATCGGTATATTGTGCCAGCAGTAAAAAGCTATCTCCCTTCTCTCCTTCTCCCTCTGCTTGAATTCCTCTATAAATACATTTGCTTCTTCCCATGTCTTAAATTCTCTTTTTCCACAACATATAGGCATTATTACAAGGCCTTTCTATATTTAATTTTATCTGGCAGTAGCCCACTTGAACCCCTGCCATTTATTTTAGTTCTGACAATATGCCGGTTCCGGTACAGGCATTAACGCCCTGGTCAATTCGTCTATAATTTCAGTGATTATTTCAATTATCTTCAAAGTATATTCTCCTTTTATTATAAATTTTCTGGCAAGGGCCCACCTGAACCCCTGCCGATTACCTTCTTAGTTATCTGTTAACTTTTCGGTTCCAATGTCCCGGCTCTGTAGTTATCCCTTTATTGCCGTTGCCATTATTTCCGGTGCCTTTATAAAGTTCACTCCCTACTGATAACAGGCTCGCACATTTCTTTAAGCAGTCAGACCCGGCAGATTTACAGGCATCTCCTGTCAGAGGTTTCTTTCCTATAGCCTGTCGTGTCTGCTTGTCATATACGGTTATATAAGCAATCTCGGCCTGTCCATATTGTTCTTTAATAACAGCCCTACCGTCAATCTCCACTGTAAGCCGGCCCTTTACGATAACCTCTATGTCCGTTATCGTCTCCTGAAGGACTTGAAAATCCCATTGATAACTAAAAGCCTGGTTCAACCTTTCAATGTAATATACAGTCTCTATATATGTCAGGGTCTTTCCCTCGTATCCCTTCCGGGTCTTCCTGAATTCTGCTGGAAAAGGTTTTGTTAAAGTGTTCTGTGTGTCCAGCTTCTCCATTCTGTTACTGTAAGAGTCCAGCTTCTCAATATTGTTATGAAGTATCCTCTTCTGGTTGCTGTCCAGGTCTTCCCTCTCAGAAAAGGTTCTGAGATTTTTTAATATTTCCTGATACTGGAATTTACTCATGTTCCTTCCTCCTTCTGGCAGGAGTCCCACCTGAACCCCTGCCGGTATATTATTTACACTTCTTTAAAGCCTCTATAAATGCCTGAAATACCTCCGTTATCTCCTGTTTCTCTTCTGCTGTAAGCTCTGTTTCATCCATATTCCATGAGAGGAACTTCCTGAATAAGCTCCCGTAATACTTCTTCTGTTTCGCTTTATTAAAGGGTATATACATAATTTGCTCCTTCAGAGGGCCTCCGGTACGTCCAGATAGCCCCTGCATTTATCGTTAAAATGGCACGTCTCTAAAAAAGTCCTCTGCTTCTTCTTCTGTCATTCTCTCTGGTTTTGCCTGTCCCGGTCTTACCTTCTCATATCTTTCATATTCTTCCTGACTCAGATCTTCTTTATAATCCGGTATATACATTTCCATACCTGGCATCGTGTATCACTCCTTTATAAATTTAAAGGGGTCAAGGTTTACCTCAACCCCTGTTGCTTACTCGTTTACCATCTGGCTATTATTTTTTCTATTTCCTGTTTCTTCTGTTCTTCTGCTTGCTGTCTGTCTCTTCTTGCCTTTTCTCTCACTGCCAGCATATGCTTACATATGTCATTCTGTTCTGTATGGCTCGGACATGTGCAGTGAACTTCTCCAGCTTCATCCTTCGTTACTCTGTAGGTCTTTATAGGTCTGTCTTTTTTCGTTCCTCTTACTGGCTTCTTTCCGAAACTTACCACTATGTAATAGTTCTCCCACTTCGAAACTACCATATAATTCTTGTCTCTCTCATAGCTCTCCCATCTAACTAACTGCCCTTTGCTGTTTACTGTGTTTGTCATTGTGTTTTACCCCTTTCTTTGATATAATTTTGTTGGTTATTGTTTTGAGGTTTCTTACCTCACATTTCAGGCCTGGTTCGTATCCGGGTCTGATTTGCATTTTAACCCTTGTTATTGTGTCTTATTCCTTCCTCCTTCCCTTTTTCCGTTGGTTCGTGAGTAGCCTTCACTTTCGTTCGCTTCCCACTGGCTATCTCTATCTTTGCCAGGGGTTCAGGCCGGCTCTACCCACCCCGTAACCATCGTTTTTCCCGCTCCTTTTGCTCTCCCTTTTCCCTGCCCCGTGATTATATAATAACATACTTTGAATTCTCTGTCAAGTTTAATCTAAAACAGTATAATCAAAAAACATAGTATTTTCAAGCATTTTAACCACCAAAAAAAATAATTAAAATAATGCTTTTAAAAAAATACATTATTCTTGCTTTTATGGTACTTGACGCAGAATTCAAACTGTAGTATTATTAAAGAAAAATCTATAAAGGATCTAAATTATGAAAAAGTTAGATGCAGTTATATGTAAACAGTTAAGAGAGGGAGGAAAGACTTATAAAGAAATAGCTGACTATTTCAATGTAAGTAAACAGGCAGTTTTTGACCTCCTTGATAAAGCCGGTGTTAAAGGTGGAACAAAGTATTCTCAATATTATAAAGAATGGGAAGATTTGTACCGTAAAGGTAATTCCACTCATAAAATAGCTGAATTATATAATTGCTCTCAAACTGCAGTATATAAGTATATAAAAAAGAAATTCGTTATTGAAGAAAAAAGAGGTAATCAAAAGCCTGCCTCTGAAGTTACCGTATAAAGGAGAATAACATGGAAGAAACATTGAAATTGATATTAAACAAGCTTGATACAATGGGAAAAGACATTCAAGAATTAAAAGAAGGTCAGTCCAAGCTTGCAGAAAAAGAAACAGACCATTTCAATCAGGTAATTAATGAAATTCAGTATGTTTTTACTGACCTAGATAAGAGAATAACGGCCTTAGAAGCTAAGGTTTAATTGAATTAAGCTGTCGAAAAGAATAATAAAAGTGGTATAAATGGTTAGAGTTCCCCTCCGAAAAGTGGAACCCTTCTGCAAACCAATTATAACACTTTTTAGAGAAAAACGTCAATATATTTTTCTAAAGGAGTGTTTTTATGAGTATAATCAACGGTTTCATTCCATTACCTAACTGGTATATAACCAGAGGTTTCACGTTAAAATTAACTCACCGGGAAAGAGTTCTTTACTTCACAATAGGGGTCGAAATTTTCAGATTTCCAGAGTCCAGGGAAACAATGTCAAAAGAGATGACAACCAGAGGTTTGCAGGCCATAACTGGTATAAATCATTCTCATATAGCACGAATATTAAATAAATTTCAGAGGATGGGAATAATAGCTGTCCAGAAGTCTTTTATAAAAGGTCTGAGTAGTATAGTGACCGTGATATCCCTTGATAAATTAGGTGCCGAAATAGCCACTGATAACAAAAAATTAGTAGCTGAAAAAGCCACTGAAGTTAAAAAATCAGGTGCTAAAATAGCCACATATCCAAAAAATCTAAATTCAAAAAAAGATCTCAAAAAAGACGATTCCGATTCTTCTTTTAAAAATATAGAACAGGCAATAGAAGAAAAACCCATGGAAAATTCTCTTAATAGTTTACCTGATACGAAAAGTTTTCTTGCCAGCTCTGAATTAAGTAATTCGGAAAAGCCTGTTATTAATTCACTATGCCCCCCGGCCCCGACAAGTAATGTCGGTTTCTCTTCCCTGGCATCTGTCCTGCCGGGTGTAACGAAGATACAGGCTCCTACTCCTTCCGATAAAGCCATAATAGAAGGTAAAGCCATCTTACAAGAAAAAGGTTTCACTGCTCCACAGATACAGGCCATCACTCAGAGAATTACTGATAGCATAAGAAAACATACTCCGAAAAAGCCGGATAATTACTTCCTTACTGCTATAAAAAATGAAAAGTTAAAACCTGCCTCCATAGGTTCCACTGCTCCAGCTTCCCGGCAGATTCCCCCGGCTCCGGGTGCCATGGTACAGGTGCAAAAGAATTCCTTCACTGAAACAGTCAACAGATGGGAAGAAGAAAAGAAAAAGGATAGCCCTGAAGAAACGATAAAAAAACTTATGGCCTTAAGACCTGATGATTTATACCGGGTCATTCTGGATGTGGATAACTCACCTGCCGGGAAATTTGTATCCTTGCCAGAAATTAAGGCATCTCTCTATATAGCAGAATTTAAAAAGAGATTCCCTGAAGTGACTGTATAAAATTATCAAAAATAACCCTTTATGATAATGGCTCTAAAATGCTCTGTAATGAAGTGGAAATAGAAAAAGCATAAAACTATAGTTTCAATATTCTGTGAAGAATTTCATGGGGTTCTGCCCTCATTTTTGCTATTCTGGTTTTATGGGTCGTAGGAAGGTAAAAAAATTCATCTTTCATGTATCTATAAATTTTTCGAAAAATCTATTTTAAAAACATCTTCTATTTTGCGTTATTTCGCTTTAAAAATGGTTTTATATATATTTCTATCATTTAGATAAACGTCATGTAAATTTAACGTGCTTGGCCCCTTAAATAACGACCTGGTAAATTGCTTCTCTATGGCTATATGTTTTTATAATATTACTGCTAGAAGTAAATTTATTTATATTATTTTTAAACTTTATTGATTTTTAAAAGTAAAATGTATTTTTGCCCATCCCCTCCAAAAAGCCGGTAGAAAAATTCATGTATATTTTGAGGGAAACAGGGTAAATGTTTCTTTGAAAATTTCTTCAGTGAGTGTTTTGGCCCATTCCCGCGAAAAGTACAATAGAATGTTTTCGGTCTAAACAGGGGGAATGTTTCTTTATGAAAAGAACTCTATTATACTACTTGCATATTGACGGTCTAAATTTAATTTAGGTCGTTACTTACCAGAACTTCCACCAGGGCCTTTCCAGTTCCTCCGTTTTCTTCTTCCATGCCTCAACTATTTCCATTTTCTCTTTTTCTGCTGACTCACTCATTAATTTAAGGGTTCTTTCATGTTCCTGTTTTATCTGCTCCAGCTCCTGCCGGTGAAGTTCCTTCTCCCTGGTCTCCAGTTCTTCCAGTTCCTTCCTGTGTTTTTCTTCCTGCTCCTTCCGGATGGTCTCGCCTGTGGATTTTAGATCTTCTTTTTCCTTCCGTTCCATCTCAATTTGAATAATCAGGTCTTTCTCTTTCTCCTGGATAGTTTGAAGGTCTGGCAGTGCTTTTACCTGTTCCCTGAGAAGTTCATTTTCCTGTAAAACAGTTTCCAATCTTTCTT
>DAIOEN010000148.1:0-17921 GCA_036746235.1 Vulcanimicrobiota bacterium
TAACAGGGCTATCCATAGAAGAAATAAATAATATTGGACAGTAAATGTTTATTGATAAGATTTTACTCTATAATATCTTCATTAAATCTGTAATTCTGCTTCCAGCCTTTTTCTGAACTTACCTGCACTGTATAAAAACATAATAATCCCTGATAAAAATAAAATAAAAATCTCAAATAAAAGGTCAAATGGGCCGGCAGATTTGAAAAAGATTGAATAGGCTATTGTTACGTACCATCTTAATGGGAAAAGAAATGTTAATTCTCTTACTCCCACCGGCATAGTATTACAGGGGACAAAAGTCCCGGATAGAAATAATAAAGGTGTAACTACCAGAAAAGATAGGAGTATAGTTTCTGACATAGTTTTTGTAAAGGTTGCTATCACCATGCCTATTCCTGATGAAGTAAATATATGTATAACTGTTACTATTAAAAAAAAGATAATACTACCCTCTAAATAAATATGTAACGACCTGCCTAAAATAAAATATATAGATACTACAGTTCCGAATAATATTATAGCTGTTATAACAATTATTTTTGCTAATATTATTTCATAAATACTTACAGGTGTGGAAATTAATTGTTCCATAGTTCCCATTTCTTTTTCATGAACAATAGTAATAGCTGTTAAAAGCACAGAAAGTAACGTTATCATTAATAACAATTCACTTACACCGCTGATCCACGTGCTGTCAAGATTTGGATTATACATATTTCTTATATTTATATTTACAGGTGATATCCTTTCTTTTCCTGTATTACCTGGAATGATAATTATGCTACTGAAAAAGCCTTTTATTATCCTGGAAAGATAATCTATTCCAGACAGAGTTATTCTTGCATTTGTTCCATCTGCAATTAATTGTATTTCTGCCGTTTCACCTTTACATAAATTTTTAGAAAAATCATGAGATATTACTAAAACAAGATCAATATTTTCTTTTGTAAGTACCTCATCTACTTCTCTATCACTATTAATCATTTTTTTTATTACAAAGAAAGGTTCCTGAATTCTACTTAACAGTTTCCTGCTTAAAATACTCTTATCCATATCATAAACAGCTATTGTATAATGGTTTAAATCGTAAGTTATATGCCCTGCCAGCAAAATATCAAAAGTAAATCCATAAACAATGATCATAATTAAAATTTTATTTCGAAAAAATAAAATATATTCTTTTTTTACAAGATAATAAAGACGCATAAATAATAAAATTACTTTCCAGAATTTATAATAGACTTAATGGTTATAATTTCTTTTTCAAGAGAACAATAGCAAGCAAGGGTAAAAGTAAGGAAAAGACCAGAAAAATTGAACCGTAAGTAATTAAAATTTCAGTTCCGGCTGATTTAAGGAAAATCTGCCTTATAGCTGAAATAAAATAAGTAACAGGCATAAAATAAGCCATAGTCCTGCTGAATATATCCATAGAGTCTACCGGTCTGAACATACCGGAATAATTAAATGCCGGTAACATAGTTCCTATAAAGCAGAACATAATGGCATTAACCTGCTTTTTCATTAATGTAGAAATAAGTATACCTATACATGTTGTAGCAATGCAATAAAAGAATGACAGTATAAATAATGTAATTAAACTTCCTCTTACTGGAAGCAATGGAAAGAAGATTTTAAACATAATGAAAAGAGATAAAAAATTACAATAGGTTATAATAGAGTATGGTATTATCTTCCCTATTATATATTCTGTTCTTGTCACAGGTGAACATAAGAAAATCATAATTGAACGGGTTTCTTTTTCTTTCACTATTGTAATGGCAGAAAGTAATGGAGGAAAAAAATATAAAATGACTGCTATTAAAGGGGGAACAATATAATTTCTTGTATCCAGTGTTTCATTAAACCATATAGTCGGTAGAACATCTACTGGTTTTTGAATTATATCACCTTTATATATCAGGTATTTTTGAACTATTCCGGTACTATAAGAATTCATTATTCCATTTATATATACATTTGCCACTTCTGCTCTCTGAGGTATAACTGCATCGAGTAAAAATAAAATTTCCGGATTCATGCCATTTATAATATCTTTTTCAAAATGATCAGGTATAATAAGAACTACTTTTACATTGCCTTTTTGAAGGTCTTTTTCCATAAGGTCATAATTATTAGTATATTTTTTGAAATTAAAATAACCACTGTTAATAAAAGCATCTATTAAAGCCCTGCTCTCTACACTGCTATCCATATCACATACACCTAAAGGAATATTATCTACATCAAGCCTGAGACCATAAGCTAAAGGTAAGAAAAGTATGATGGGACATAAGAATGTCATTAGTAAATATAATGCATCTTTTTTAATAGATATATACTCTTTTTTTGATACCGCATAAATTCTTTTAAAAGAAATAATGATTTCAAAACCTACCTATCTATCAGAAATTCTTGGGCGATACTCTTAATTACTTCTGGAATTATAATCAATTTGCCTTTTTTATCCGTAAATACAATCGTTTGTTTACCTTCAGAAATTAAATCATTATCAATATAAAAGTTAATAATTAAGTCGAAACTGTATATTTTTATCTTATGAGTATTTAATGTTGCCAATATTTTTTGAAAAGCATAAGCAGGTTTTTTATAATCTATGGAAGCACTTTTTGTTACTAAAATATAATCATTTAATAAATTTAATTGATTATTTAAACATTCATACAAAAAAGCTTCTCTAACAACTCCTTGCCATTCAAAATATCTTGCAAAATATATATTGCCATATAAATTAGTATCCTTAAGATAAGGTAGAATTATTGTTTTAAAAGTATTTGCCATTTTATTTTACCTAAATAAAATTTTCTGAAACTTTTTATCGACTCAGTGTTTTCTTACACAAACTGATAACATATCTATCAATTATATTGTTTCTTGTAATAATATCTTCTGATAGCAGATAAACTTTATCTTTAAGCTTCTCAGGAATAGTAATATAGGTTTTATCTTTAACAAAATCGACCTGAATATCACGAATATTCATCTTTACTCCGGCAAGTTTCAAAAACGCTTCCTTCACACTCCAGACCTTAACTGCCAGTTCCCTGTCAGAGCCGATCATATCTCTTTCCTTTTCACTGAAAGCCTCCATATAAAAACCTTCAGCCAGTTCCTCTACTTTCTGAATATCCACTCCGACAGGCATTTCATCCAGAACTGTCAGGGCATAATCGCCGGAATGGCTTATGGAAAGAAATAAACTTATTTTCTTCCCTTCATCATAATAATAAGGCATACCATTACCGGCCTTTCTTATCTCAAGGTGATTAACCTCTCCACACCTCATTACCTTTCTTTCATATAAATTCTTTGCTGCAATCACTCCGGCCAGATATTCTATCTTTCTTTTTTTATTTGTGATTTTATCGAGATTATCTCTTTCGGAATCTTTTAATCTCCCATAAAATTTATCTTCTTCCAGAGAAATCAGTCTGTCCACATATTTCATATCTATAAGATAAATATCCCCCGTATCCCTGAGACTTTCATACATGGCAAGATATTTATCCAGTTCCTGAACAGACTCGTTTCTGTAAAGCACTTTATCACTGTCAATTACTCCCAGTTCTTCAATAAAAATGATAACTTCTCCATGCCGGTCAGTTACATATAAAGCAAAATATTTATGATTATCTTCATATCTTTTAAACCTGGCAAAAACATATTCAGGGTTACTTTCACTGTAAATCCTTATCTTTTCTACTTTAGAAGGCAGATTAATCGTGGATTTTATGAGACTGCAGAATAAAGAAGCACTCTGAAAGGCAGATTCTATAGCCAGAGGGTTTATATGGAGTTTATAAAGATTTTCTCTGAACAGGGATTTCTCAGGTATTTTAACTTTCGTTATGATTGTTTCTCCGTCAATATAAACAAGTCTGTCCAGCACACGGAAACTTTCTCCGAAAAGAAACCTGTTTTTTCCGAAGAAATCATATATGTCTTCCCTGCTCATAAAAGGCAAATCAAAGGAAGGAAGCCAGAAATTATGGCACATACCGTCACTTTCAGAAATCTTAAAAGCAAAATGTTCTTTCTCTATTTTTTTCTGATTGACAGCAGAAAAAAGGGAATTTATTCTTACTGATTTTTCAGAAGGATTATATATGACTTTCATGTCTTTTTCATCTGTATTAAGGAATTTAAGGGCACTTTTGAATTCTACATAACTTAATTCCATGACTTCCCTGTTTTCCGCCATTTTATACAATTCCGCTCCTGCTTCAAGTCCCATTACACCCGGCAGTAAAGACACTTCTCTATATATGTGATCTACTATATGAATATCCCTTTCCTTTGTAAGTTTTCTGTAACCGGTAAAAAAAGTGTCTTCTCTTTTAAATTCATCAATAAGAGGATATTCGCTCACAGTTTTATCAAAAAGGCCGTCTTTATCAAAATCTCCGAGTTTTCCCGATACTATAACCTCACCGGAAATGTCTGAATAGAATAATTTCCGAAATATAGCCTTTCCCGTCTCTACCGAAACCGGTTCAACCCCTCTCTGTCTGAGCATATCAAGTGATTTTCCGTCTTCTGCCATACCTTTTCCTTCCCAGGCAGACCAGTCTATAGAAAGAGTTTTTATATGTTCAAACTTTCTGTTTAACCACAGGCACAGTCCCGAAAGATAACCGTTTGCGAAGGAATAATCAATCTGTCCGTTGTTTCCGAACCTTCCTGTAATGGAAGAAAAACATATTATTCTTTTTAAAGGCCCGGCAGGGATAGAATTCAGAATATTCAATAAACCATCTATTTTAACAGAAACAATCTCTCTGGCTTTCTCAATTTTTTTACTTTTGAAGGCTTTAGATTCTTCTATGCCTGCACCGTGAATGATTGCAGTTACAGGCAGGTTAAATTCTTTCTTTACAGTTTCTATTATTTCTGTAATTCTTTCTTTATCTGTTATATCTGCAGAAAAGTATTTTACTCTAAGCCCTCTATCTATGAGGTATTTTATATTTTTTGCCACTTCTGCCTGTTTTAAACACTTCTGCCATTCCTTTTCTACCATAAGGGGAGTAACTTTTTCATATTTATTTTTCAGGTCTTCTTTTATCTTTTCTTTAATATTTTTCCGGTCATCTTCGGAAAATGAAATAAATTCTTCGTGATTATCAGGTAAAGGCGTTCTTCCCGATATTACGACTACAGGACTGTCTTTACCGGCAAATAAATCCTTTATTGATTCAAAGGTTATTCCTCTCGCGCCTCCTGTAACAAAGACTATTTCATCTGAAGAATATTTTATCTGTCCGGCACTGTCTTCCCATATCAGTTCATCTGATAGAGCCATGCTGCAAGGAATTCCCTCAGTGAAAGATATTTCCGTAATATTTCCATTGCAGGAAACTTCTCTAAAAATTTCTTCCATATGGGAAGAATATATGTGTTTTATTGTAATGTCATATTCTTTGTTGATTGTCCTCAGAAATCCCGTTATTCCCGATGACAGCGGCAATGGAGGAACATCAAAATTTCCCTCTGATATGGCGAAAATCTTTAAATTTTCCTGAAGTTTTAAAGCTTTAAATAAATTAAATAACTTTTCAAAATATTCCCTGTCTGTTTCCGAGAAAGGATCTGTATTTTCAGGCACTATAAGGAGAATAAAGGTATAATCACTTTTATTTATTTCTTCTGTATTATCTATGTGAAAAGACCTGTATTTAATGTTTCTTTTCTCTAATTCTCCTGTAACTTTATCTAAAAAACCGGAATGGATGATTAAAAATTTTTCTTCTGAAAGATTAATTTGATTTATATTCTTTGCAGAACATGGTAATGGCATTATTTTTCTGATTTTTATAGAATGTTCCACAGATTTTTCCGGCAGAAGAGTTTTTTCACTTTCCATCATTTTTTCCGGCGGTTTTTCCTCAGAAAGCCTTTTTTCTATATATAAAGCAATATCTCTGATTGCAGGATAATCGCTTATATCAAGGGTTTCATCAAAGGGAAGGTTAAAAGCTCTTCTTGCTTCACCGATTATTTCCGCCTGTTTTAAGGAATCTATTCCCAGTTCTTCTTCTAACTTGAATTCTTCCTGTAAATCTTCTACAGGGTAACCGCTTACATCACTTATTATTTCTTTTAATTTTGTCATTACACTTTCGGAAGCAGAAGAGACATTTTTCATCTCTTTTCCGGGAGATTTTTCTTCAACAAGTCTCTTATCTATATATAAAGCAATATCTTTAATCGCAGGATAATCGCTTATATCAAGGGTTTCATCAAAGGGAAGGTCAAAGGCTCTTCTTGCTTCACCTATTATTTCCGCCTGTTTCAAGGAATCTATTCCCAGTTCTTCTTCTAACTTAAATTCTTCCTGTAAATCTTCTACAGGATAGCCGCTTATATCACTTATTATTTCTTTTAATTTCGCCATTACTTTTTCCGAGACAGGAATTTCCTTCTCTGCCATTACCGGCCTTTTCTGAGAAATTTCCTCTATTTTTACCGGCAATATTTCAGGAATTGGATTTTCATTATGCATTGTGACTACAGGGTTTGTGCATTCTTTTACCTGGTTAAAATCCCGGCCGGATTTAATAATTTCCCATCTGTCTTCAAATAATTTATAACCATGAAGAAAGAATAATTTTATCAAATCCCTGTGTTCTTTCAGATAAGCTTCAAAACAGGGCTTATTCATTAAATCTCTGATTTCATCATCATCTTCTAAAATCCTGAAAGCCGATTTTACACCTTCTCTTTTTTCCTGCTTTTCTCCCATAGCTTTAATAATCCCAGGGCACAGTTTTTCAAGTCTTTCAGACTCTCTTTCTTTAGGATGAATGGTATAAAAAGAGGCAATATCATGAGAATCTTTTAAAATAGAAGAAACAAAATTAAAGAGGGCTTTTTTCGGGCCAATCTCTACAAAAACTCTTCCTCCGTCATTATAGATATTTTTAATTATCTCCATCCACAGGACAGGAGATTTTATCTGATTTTTTAAGATATTTCTGATTTCATCGGGATTATCCGGATATTTAGAACCGGTAACATTGGAATAGACCGGGATCTGAGGTTTCCTGAAAGTAATACCGTCAAGGAATTCATTCATTTTAGAAACAGCCCTGTCCATAAGCTCAGAATGAAAGGCTGTAGAAACATTCAGTTTTAAAGCACTGAACCCTTTTTCTTTTAAAAGCTCTACTGCTTTCTCTATTCCGTCAACAGTGCCGGAAATTACTGTTTCTTCAGGGGAATTATAATTTGCCACTGTTACATATTCATCTTCTATGGAAGAGATAACTTCTTCTACAATAGTCCCGCAGGCTCTTACAGCAGCCATAGTTCCTTTAAAGATCTTCTGAGTTTCACTCATAAAAGTTCCTCTTGAAATCATTGCTTTCAATCCGTCTTCAAAAGAAAGGACTCCAGATGCGGCAAGGGCAGAATATTCGCCGGAACTGTGGCCTGACACCATATGAGGAACAATTCCCTTTTCTTTTAAAAACCTGTATAATGCCATTTCCACAGTATATAAACAGGGCTGGGTATATTTTGTTTCCCTGAGAGCTTTTTCTGCTTCTTCTTTTGTCATGCCGTCTTTCCCGAATAATTTTTCTTTTACGCTGAATTTCCTGAAGGAGAGACATATTCTTTCTGCTTCTTCTACGGTATTTTTCACTACATCAGAGGATTCGTATAACTCCTTTATCATTCCCACATACTGGCTCCCCTGGCCGGAAAACATAAAGGTGAGTTTTTTCTCTTCCCTTTTCTGAGATCCGATGAAATATTTCTCTTCACTTTTTTTCTCTTCACAGAAAGATTTATAAATAAAACTTTCCGGGTCATATTCTTCCAGAATGGCATGATAGTTTGTTCCTCCGAAACCAAAGGCAGATACTCCGCATTTTCTCGTACTGTTATTAACTCTCTTCCATTCTTTTATATCTGTATTTATATAAAATGGTGCTTTTTCCCAGTCTATCTTTGAATTTGGCTCTTCAAAATTGATAGAGGGAGGAAGAATTCTGTTATAGAGTGAAAGGGCGCTTTTTATAAGTCCTGCCATTCCTGCCGCAGATTTAAGATGACCTATCTGGCTTTTTACAGAAGTAACTGCGAACTTTTCTTTCACATCTGTGAATATATCAGCTAACACCTGAAGTTCTGCAATATCTCCTATTTTCGTAGAAGTGCCATGAGCTTCTATATGCTGTATTTCGGAAAGATCTATTCCTGATTTTTCTATAGCCATCATAATAGCCTGTTTCTGTCCCTTCGGATTTGGAGCGGTAATTCCTTTACCTTTACCGTCTGTAGAAGAGCCTGTGGCAGATAGAACTGCATAGATTTTATCTCCCTCTCTAATTGCATCTTCAAGCCTTTTGATTACAATAAATCCACATCCTTCTGCCATAACAAATCCGTCTGCCTTTGTGTCAAAAGGACGGGATCCTGTAGCAGAAAGGGCTCCTATTTTACAGAATTTTGTATAAGATGCAGGGTCCATTACTCCTTCCACTGCTCCTACGAGAGCAGTGTCGTAATCTTTTACCATAAGTCCTTTTACTGCTGTATCAAGGGCGGCAAGACTTGCGGCGCAGGCAGCATCGACTGCCATAGATTTGCCTGTCAGATTGAATACATTTGCGACACGGCCTGCTATTACATTGGGAAGTTCTCCAGGAAGGGTGTCTTCTGTTATCTCAGGACTCTGAGAAAGGTATAAATCTGTTACTTTTTTTATTAAATTCTCCTTTAATTCTTCCGATAAACCGGAAGCAGAAGTTCTTATATGTTCACAGATTTCATGAACCCAGACCCTCCTGTTGGTGCGCTTCATTAAATCTCCGCTCAGACAGTTTGCTATAATAACAGAAATATTCTGTCTCTCTTTTCCGTCTGTCTTTATTCCTGCGTCATACAGAGCCTGTCCTGCCGCTTCTACTGCCCATTTCTGTATGACATCCATACTTTTTGAAATACTGGGAGGGATTTTATATTTCACAGAATTAAACTGAAAGCCTCTGACAAAACCGCCTATTTTAGAGTAGGTCTTATCAGGAACATTTCTATCGGGATCATAATATATTTTTTCATCCCACCTCTCAGGAGGAACTTCTGTAATGGAATATTTCTTTTCTAAAATATTCTTCCAGAATTCCTGTATATTCAGAGCATCCGGGAAAATACATCCCATACCTGTAATTGCTATTTTATCTTTTACATTTATGTATTTTCTGTCCATAATCTCTTCCTTTCCGGCATTTATTAAAATTTTTCTTCCTCCGTCAATGAGATCATTATGTAACTGCGAAACAGTTAATATTCTGTCATACATGGAGATAATTTCCCCTGCCATAAAAGAACCTGTGTCTATCTGTTCTTTTCTGTCAGGTGATCCCTTTACGGCAATCCTCAGAGAACCGATATTATCTCCTTCATAAAGTTTCTTCCTCTCTGTCAGAGAAAGACCATCTTTTATCCTTTCAATTTCCTTCTCTAAAGTTTTATAAGCACATGAGGTGGGAAGAACTCTTGCCCTCAGATTTACCGTAGAACCTGTAATCTTTGTATCCTTATTTGCCAGGAGTAATTCCTGAAATACATCAGATAAAGAACCTGTTTCTATTATTTCTTTTGTAAACATATAAGAAGTTCCCAGTTGAATGGCGGGAGTGATTATATCTTTATGAAGACTTATGATTGAAGCAAGGATTGCAGAGGAAATAGAGGTTCCGAGGCCGCCTGCAAAGAGAATTTTTACTTTTTTCTTTAAATCATTTCTGATTGTGTCAAGATATTCCAGAACAGATTCCCATAGAACGAAAGAAGATAAAATACCTGTATGGCCTCCGCATTCATTTCCTTCTAAAATCATGGCATAAACATCATTCGTAAGAGCACTTTTAAAGATTTCAGCAAAGGGAGTGTGTAAAAAGACAGGAATATTAAGTTTCTTTATCCTTCCTGCAAGTTCCACAGAGCCTCCTGCAATCCATACTGCATCAGGTCTGTATTTTTCTATTAATTTTAAATGTTCTTCATATCTTTCCTGATTTACGGAAAGTCCTATTATGCCGCAGCCGTAAGGGTATATGTCTTTCAGTTTCTCTTCAAAGGAAAGAATTACTTTTTCTGCTTCCTTTTCCGTCATATGACCGAGAGCTATTACAGGGAAAGCCCCCTTGCTGGAGATTTCTTCTGCAAAGGCAGGATTATCGCTTATATTTGCCATAGGCCCCTGAAAAAGAGGAAATTTCAGATTGAATTCTTTAGATAGCTCATTTTCTTCGGAAAAGGGCCAGTAATTATTTTCTCTCTGGTTTTTTAAAGTATTATTTATGCCTTCCAGATAGGTTTTAAGATTTTTAAAGCGGGAATAAAGATAGGGAGCAAAGGAAAGATCGTGACCGAGAGGTATGAGTGAATCCTTTCCGTCATTAAAGAATTTATTTGATTTTATATAATCCCTGAGAGCTTTTTCCCACATGTCTTCCCCGCAGGAAAGATATTCTTTTTCCAGGTTTTTTATGTCTTTTATACTTTTAGAGGCAATCTTTCCTGAAAGTCTGAATTTATAGTTACATGTTTCTCCTGCAAGGTAGTTATCACTTTCCTGAAGGCTTTTGAGATATTTTTTCATATCTTCAGAAAGAGGACATTCAGGGAAAAGGTAAAGTTGAGAGTCTGAGACAACAGAGATAGCGCCGCACGTCATGGCGCCGGAAATATTAAACAATCCAAATCCTCCCTGTATTACAAAGGGATAAGAGGATTTATAAAATTCCTGAAGCAGTATAAAGGTGCTTTTTTCTCCCACTCTTCCCCCTGCTTCCTGGCCTTTTACGAGAAACAGATCTGACCGGCAGGATTTTTCTTCTGCCTCTTCAACGGTGAAAACCTCTGACACAATAAATCTGGAGATTTTCCTGATTTTCTTTTCTGTTTTTTCATCTATAAAAAAGGGGATAATTATTAAAGGTATGGAGAAATCATAGAGGATATTTAGCTGTTCTTCATGAGACACTCTTACTCCCCACAGGGTTTCACAGGGTAATTCATCATGAAATCTTTTTATAATCCCTCTTATTTCTTCATCATTCAGGCCTTCGAGATCCATAAGACCGGCTGCACCGGCTTTTGATAATTCAAGAGAAAGGCATGGGTCTGTAACACCCTTCGGAGAATATCCCCAGAGAGGATATTTCAGATTTAATTCTTTTTTCAAAAGCTCTCTGTTTTTCATAAAGAGAATCTCCGGCAGAAATCTAAAATAAAAAATTCTCTACCATTACAGTTATGGATATGGTATAATTTATTTTCGATATATAAAAACGTTATATAATAGTCACGAAAAGGCCACTCCGGGCACTTTGCCTTGAAACTCGGTGCACCGCGGGTGGTCCTTTCCTTTTAAATTTAAAAAATATGATTTCAAGTATATAATTCTACAGAGTTTATTATAATTCCTTTCGGTATAAATAATATTACAGAAGAAAACTTTTGACTGTGAACCTTTGAAGTGATGATAAAAGAGGAAATAATTCTTAGGACAGTTTTTATTAAAAGAAGGGTGTGATTGATAGTGTAAGACATGTTGTGTAAAGCTCCCAAATGAGATAAAACGAGAAGATAAAAACTTATTCCGTTAAAATATATTCTTCCACCATACTATTATTCTTACTTAACAGATCAAGCATTCTCTGTGCCGGCCCATGAGGTATATTTCTACCACTTTCCCAGGCTTCAACTGTTTTTTTAGATACTCCACATATATTAGCAAAAAGTAATTGCGTCAGGTTTAATTTCTCTCTTATTTCTTTTATCTCACTACCTCTGTAATCAGGTAAGGGAGCAATTTTAACAAATCTTCTTCTCACATTTTTTAAATTTCCTTTTTCATAATCTATAGCTTCATTTAAACTCTTAGTTATACTATCATAAATACTCATTTGCCTTCTTTCCTTTCCAATTGATTTTTAAGTAAATCAATTAATTTTTTTATCTCTTTTTTCTCAGAATCAGTAATATTTGCTCTATCACTTTTTGCATATACAGAAATTAAATAAATTTTTCCAAAACATAAAAAATCTACATATAAAACTCTTATCCCACCACTTTTACCTTTATTCTCTCTTTTCCATCGAATTTTCCTGAGTCCGCCGGTATCCTTAATTAAAACGCCTTTATCAGGATACTTACATAAATATATTTCTAATTCACATAAATCATTATCATTTAAACCATTCTTATACCAACGATTTAAAAATTCCGGTAATTCAATGAATTCTCTTGTCATATATATGTAATCCTTTTTATTATTATACCCTATCAAATAGGATTTATGCAAGAAATTTATAGAATCAAGAATCACACAATCTGGAAGGTTAACATAAAAAATAGCTGTAATGAAGAAAATAAAAATAATTTTCACCTAATTTGTTCCCGGCGCCATTATGCCGAGATATATCAATTTCTCCTCACTTCTTACGACAGCCTGTTCAGGAAGAAAATCTACTGTAAGAGTTTCTCCTCCTTTAAGGATTAATCTCTTCTGCCATGTAGGTATATAGGTCGTAACACAGCGGTAAGCCTGCTTTGATACGCAGTCATATACGACAGGGCCTGTTACGGAGTAAAAACATGTTGCTTCTATTATGTATTCTCCTGAAGGAATATCGGAAAAATTATAATATCCGTCGGAAGGAAGATTTGTAGATGAAAATTCCCTTGTCTGAGGCATACGGGCAGAATTTACATATGTCTCTATGATTCTCACAGTGCCACGTTCAAAATATTGATACACAACATGACCTGAAACAGCGGATTTCAGAGATGAAGCTGTCTGAGGAACATCCTCAACAGTTATCCTTACAGAGTTATCCTCAGTCGATATCCTGTAATAAATGCCGAGATAGTTTAACGTTTCCGTAACATTCAGGTAATAAGTATTTTTACCCGTATATCTGTCAGGCCCTGTGGCAAGAAGTGACAAAGGAGCAGATTGTCCGTTTATAACAAGCTGTGACGGAAGATTTTGAAGATAAAATTTAGCTCCTGTCATAGTGAGGAAATCTTCCACAGGGGCATAGAGAAAATTATTCTGATATATGACAGATGATGAAAAAGGAATACCGTATATTACAAGGGGTGACTGAGGAGGATCAATAAAAGAAGATGACAGTTTTGTAATTTGCTGCCCTTCTGCTTCTTTAGAGAACATAAAGAGTAATAAAAACATGAAAAAAATTTTCTTTAATCTGAATATGTTCATATAGTTCATCTCCTTCCCGGTAAATAGAGTGAAAAGTGAAAAGAACAGGATATCCCCAACTATTCACTTTTCACTTTTCACTTTTCCTCACTCAACGCAGTAGTTTTAACGTTTACCATTGCATTTGAATTTATCGATGTATTTTCTACAAGCATGAAGAGATATGTAAAATCAGTGCCCAACTTATCTATAGTTTTTATATCATTAATCTCTTCCTGAGTGACTGAATAAGTGCCGTTATTATTCTTTAAATAAAAGAGTTTAACTGTGCAGTTTGACGATTTATCACTTAATTCCAGTTTAAATGTGCCATGGAAATTTTTGGATGTATAACAGACATATGCAGTGGAAAGACGGGATATGGAAAAAGATGAAGAAGAATCATCAGGGTCTTTCGCTTTTTTCTCAAGAAGCGATATATTTGGCTGGTTTACATTACGTTCCTTGAAGTTATAAAAGTAGTTCTTATTATAGACTGTACCGAAGATATAATAATCTTCTATATTTTCATTCAGACAGGTTACCATGTCTTTTCCGAATTGTGTCTTAAATATATTATTAAATTCTTCTCCGTTATGTTTTGAAAAAGAAGATTTCATAATATTATGAAGTATATTGGTTCCTGTGCCATACTTTTTAATCATATAGCTCCAGAAAGGAAATTTAGTATAATATTCGTCATCACAGTCAAAGGTTTCATTCCATATGCCGGTGTTCCAGTATTCACCGGTATTACAGTCGAACATCTCGGCAGGCCTGTTTATTGCTTTATACTCCATACAAACAGCGGTGGCCTCACCAAACCAGTTATAAAAAACTGCATCTCTGTTAGTATAGCTGAACTGTATTAAATGAAATAACTCATGGTAGCATACACTTTTTCCAGTAACGGGATCAACAAGGTTTTTATTAATTTCCAGAGTACCGCCTGTACCTGCTATTCCGTAAGACCTGGGGTCAGGATTATAGTCTGCATAAGGGTAGATATATACGGCAACATATTTTTCTCCCGTTGCCGATTGCAGATCTGAAGTTATCGGTTTATTATATCCGAGAGTGCCGTAATAATCATAGGCTTCTTCAAGGTTTTTTGCAATGGCCTCCGTATAAGTTTTTTCACTGGAATTATTATAAAACATCTTAAAATGTTTTCCGCTGCTCATGAGGCTCAACATAGTATTTGAGGATTTACCGGCACCAATAACGAGTGGCCCGCTCATTGTCCCGAGTTCTCCTCCTGATTCATTCCAGTCATCATCATCTTCATCCAGATAGTCAAGATACAATATTATTTCCTGTGTATTACTATCATATACATAATCTGCAGGAAGCCATTTTGTTCCGTTCCATATAAAAGGTATTTTCTCGTCTGTGACATGTATTTTAACTGTGGCAGGTGTCTCTAACTCGGCTCCTTCATCTGTATTTCCCGTAGAGATTTTATACATTTCACTTATGTCATCTCCGGAAGAAGCTGTAACTTCATTAATATTTACCCTGGCAATTTCAACAGAGCTATCATTTTGCAAAGAGCCGCCGGGAATTTCTACTGTCATGTTGCCCTCTGTTATCTTGCCTCCTTCTCCGGCATGGATTGTAACCGTATTTTTTCCCAGTTCCGTCAGGGATGACACAACACCGGGCGTAGATGTTATAACAGGCAGAACTGTAGGAGTGGGAGTGGAAATAACGGAAATACTATCTCCTCCGCAGCCTGACGATAATATTATAATAATGGAAATAAGAATTACTGAATATTTTTTTAACATAAAAATAACCTCCTGAATTATAGAATATAGTGTGGATTCAAGTTATCGTGACGCGTGACACGTGACGCGTGACGGGTTTAATCCCATGAGCATCACGTATTACGCTTTACGCATTACGAAGCTATTATATTAATACTTATAAAATTAATTTAAAGTGTCTCCCGTTTTTATATTATACAACAAAATATGTTAAAAAATATTAAAAGTTATAATTTTTTAAAAATCAGCCACTAAAGGCTATGACGAATGAAAATCTGTTCCTCCCGTCACGCGTTACGCGTTACGATTCTCATATAAACCTATTGCTTTATGAGAACAAACAAACTAAAATACAGATAATATATTTTTGGAAAGGTAGATAATTATGAAATCTTTAGTACTGGCAGAGAAACCTTCTGTTGCGAAGGAAATAGCCCACACGCTGGGATGCAACACAAAAGGGAACGGCTATTTTGAAGGTTCTCAATATATTATAACATGGGCTCTCGGACATCTTGTAACACTTAAAACGCCGGAAGATTATGGAGATAAATATAAAAGCTGGACAGCAGATACTCTTCCTATGATACCGGAAAAACTGGAAACAAAAGTTATTCCAGGGTCAAAAAAACAGTTCTATAATATCAAAGAAATTGCAAAGAGAAGTGATATAAACGAACTCATTATTGCCACAGATGCGGGGAGAGAAGGAGAGCTTGTGGCAAGGCTTATTATGGAACACATACACTGGAAGAAACCTTTTAAGAGATTATGGATTTCTTCCCTTACCAGACAGGCAATAAAAGAAGGATTCTCCAGATTAAAACCGGGAAGAGAATATGACAATCTCTTCAATGCGGCAAAATGCAGAAGCGAAGCGGACTGGCTTATAGGACTGAATGTCACGAGGGCTCTCACCATAAAATATAATGACCAGCTCTCTGCCGGAAGGGTTCAGACTCCGACCCTTTCAATGATGGTAAAAAGAGAACAGGAAATAAGAAATTTCAGGCCTGTTCCTTTCTGGACTATTGAAGTCTCTTCAGGAGGCTTTACCGCTCAATATACGGATAAAAACAATAATGCCAGAATATTTGATAAAACAGAAGCAGACAACTTGAAAGCAAAACTTTCAGGCAAAACTGCCACGGTAAAAAGTGTCGTTAAAAAAGAAAAACAGGAAAATGCTCCTCTGTTTTATGATCTTACAGAACTTCAGAGAGAGGCAAATAAAAGATACGGATTTACGGCACAGAAAACCCTTAAATCATTACAGTCCCTTTATGAATATCATAAACTTGTTACATACCCCAGGACAGATTCACGGTATATTACAGATGATATAGTTCCCACACTGAACGTGAGATTAAATTCCCTCCCTTACGATTATAAAAATTATGTTTCAGAAATAATAAAGAATAAAATGTCTGTAAATAAGTCATCTGTAAATAACAGTAAGGTTACGGATCATCATGCCCTTCTGCCTACGGAAGAAAAAGCACAGACAGGCAATTTAACACAGGAAGAGATGAAGATTTATAACCTGATAGTGAAAAGATTTATAGAAAATTTCTATCCTCCTTTTACATATGAACAGGTAAAGGTTACCCTGGATATTGACGGAGAAAACTTCGCAGCATCAGGCAGAACCGTAAAGGACATGGGATGGAAAAAGGTAGAAGACAGATCAGACGGAGAAAAAAGTCTTCCAGAATTGAAAGAAGGTCAGAAATTCGATAAAGTCAGATTAGAATTGAAAAGCAGTCATACAGAACCGCCTCCGCGCCATACGGAAGGAACACTCCTTACGGAAATGGAAAAACACTGTCTCGGCACACCTGCTACAAGAGCGGAAATAATAGAAAAACTCATAAATGTAAATTATGTGGAAAGGCATGAAAAAAGCCTGATCCCGACAGAGAAAGGTAAACAGATTGTAGATATAGTAGTTACCGATCTCAGAAGTCCTGACCTTACCTCAAAATGGGAGAAAGAGCTTGAAAATATAACAAAAGGGAAAAAGCACAGAGAAGATTTTATGAAGGATATTGTTTCAAATACTGAAAGACTTGTTAAAGAAACACTTCAGGCAGATAATTCTTACAAACACAGTAATATGATCAGTAAAATCTGTCCCGAATGCGGTAAAAATCTCCTGGCTGTTACAAAAAAAGATACACTTCTCCATACATGTTCTGATAGAAACTGTAAATTCAAAGAAGTAGTGGGACGACTTTCTTATAAAAAATGTAAAAAATGTCACAACAAAATGGAAATGAAAGAAGTAAAAGGTGACACGATTTTTGTGTGTAAAAAATGCAATATAGAACAGAAACTATCGGAGATGGCAGAAGGAGGAAGGGCAAACAGGAGAGAACTTTCCAGTATTAACAGGAAAAACGACGAAGAATTTAAAAAAGCAGATAATCCTTTTTCAGCTTTGAAGGATTTTTTCAATTAGCCGTCTAATCAGTGAGCAGTGAGCAGTTACCAGTGACCAGAGGCAGTATTCAGTGTGAATAATGTTTATTAAACAATGAAAAAGACTGTAAACTATGATTAGTAACGAATGGCGGTCAGAAATTATTATAAACAGTTAATACAACTGGTAACTGATAACCGGTCACTGATAACTGATAACTGGTAACTGATAACTGGTCACTGGTCACTGGTCACTGGTCACTGATAACTGGTCACTGGTCACTGATAACTGGTCACTGAAAAAGAAAGGAGAATAATTATGGCTATAAGAGAAGGTGCGTGGGACTGTCCTGCATGCGGGCAGAAAAGAAACAGAGGGCCGGAGAAATGTTGCGGTGCATGCGGGTCACCGAGAGGAACAGATGTAAAATTTTATCTTCCTGAAGATGCACAGGAGGTTACAGATGAAGAAGCATTGAAAAAAG
>DAIOEN010000149.1:0-17847 GCA_036746235.1 Vulcanimicrobiota bacterium
TGAAACTTTTAAAAGGTATAAAAGATAATCTTTCATGATGAATAAAGCATTATACAACAGTTATTTACAGATAGAGAGTTGGAATATTTTATCTAAATGGTTACTCCTTTAGCTCCGGGAACAAAATTAAAAAACAGATATCAGATAATAAGACTCCTTGGCCGGGGAGGACAGTGTATTGTTTATCAGATATGCGATCAATTTACAGGACAGAATAATCTTGTTCTGAAATGTCTTATAGATCAATCTAAAAATCCCCAGGAAAAAGCACAGAATATCCAGCTTTTTATGAAAGAACACACATTTCTTTCCAAACTCAATCACCCGTCACTTCCGAGAGCCTATGAATATTTTCAGGAAATGGGTACCCACTTTCTGGTTGTAGAATTTGTTCCCGGCCAGAGTCTGGAAAAAACAATTAATTCATATAAAGGGCCTGTGCCTGAAAAATTGGTTATAGAATGGATGACAGAACTTACAAAAACCCTGGTATATTTAAGCCATCATAAACCTAACCCTATAGTTATAAGGGATATAAAACCTTCAAATATCCAGCATACACCTGACGGGAAGGTAAAACTTATTGATTTTACCATAGCAAGGGAATGGAAACCGAATGCCATGGATACTGTAAGAATGGGGTCTCCCGGTTATGCAGCGCCGGAACAATACAAGGGGAAATCCGACATAAGATCTGACATATTTTCTCTCGGTGTTACTATGTATGAGGCTATTACAAAAAAAGATCCTTCAGAAACACCTTTTAATTTCCTTCCTGCAAGAAAAATAAATCCTTCTGTTTCGGAAGAACTGGAAAAAATACTGTTGAAGGCAATGGAAAATGATGCAGACAGAAGATATCAGACACCGAAAGAACTTCTTGAAGACATCAAGGCTCTTTCCTGCACAAGGGCTCTTTCAGGCCCTGATAAGGCCAGAAAATTCTTCTCTCTCGGAGAACAGGAACTTCTGGCGAAAAACTATAAAAAAGCACTGGAATACTATCAGGATGCAGCCAGAAGCGATCCTTCTACAGGTGAATATTTCTGCAGAACCGGAGAGGTATATTATTATCTCGGTAATATGGAAAAAGGCCTTTCTGAAATATACAGAGGCATGACTGCCGGTTTCAAAGGTTTGCTTCCTCCGGATCAGATAAATATGATAAGAGGGAAATTTGAAACAATAAAAAAAGAACTGGTAAAATCATGGCCTATGTTCTCAAAAAATGTTACAAGAACTGCCTGTCAGAACTTTGACATAGAAATAATATCACCTCTTGCACCTCTATGGCAACATAACCATTTTGATATACCTCCCAAGTCTTCTCCCTGTGTAGGAGATGGTATGCTTTTCATTGGAACAAAAACGGGAAAATTATTATGTGTGGACATAACCAGTGGTTCATTAAAATGGGCCTTTGATACGGTAAAACCTGTTATATCTTCTCCGTGTTATTATAAAGGCATAGTATTTTTCGGTTCAAATGACACAAATATTTATGCATTACAGGCTTCCAATGGCAGAAAATTATGGCACTTTAAAACAGGGGGACCTGTATTTTCATCTCCTGCAGTATATGACGATATACTATATGTGGGAAGCAGTGATAATAAACTCTATGCCCTTACAGGTATTATGTCAGGCGTAAGAAAGCTCTGGGAATTTGATTCAAGAGCATCAATAATATCGAGTCCTGCAATATACGAAGAAAATGTATTTTTCGGCAATATGTCTGCTTCCATTTTCTCAATAAACGCAAAAACAGGTCAGACTAAATGGATATTTGATGCAGGTTCTCCTGTGAGTTCCACCCCTTCCATAGAAAATAACATGTTATATACAGGGTCTTTTGACGGGAAATTGTATGCAGTTGATATAAATACAGGGAGAATGAGATGGATATTTAATACAGGGAGTAAGATAGAAACAAATGCTGCAGTGGGAGACTCTATGGTATATATAACTTCTACCGATATGAATGTTTACGGTCTTGATGCCTTTAAAGGCACAAAAATCTGGTCATACCAGACAGATGCACCTGTACTTTCGTCTCCGGCTCTTGCAAACAAAAGAGTTTTTGTCATAACCAATTATCTTTATTGTATTGATGCAAAAAGAGGTCAATTACAGTATAAAGTAAAAATTGCAGGGCCAACCCATGCGTCTCCTGCCATTGCGAACAGCACCCTTTATTTCTCTTCCGGAAATATTCTCTACAGTTTTGTATCAAGTGCCGGTGTTACTAAAAAATTCTTTGAAGAAGGGAATAATTTATTTAATTCAGGACAGTATTTTAAAGCATCTGAATGCTATAGAAAAGCTGTGGCAATAGAAAGGAAAAAGGAATATCTCCAGGGCCTTGCAAAATCCTGCTACCTGTCTGAAGATCCAAAACTATTTGATGAAGCAATCTCTGTCCTGGAAGAACTTCTAAAGATAGAATATTCTGCCGAGTATGCCGTATTGATTGGCGATATAATGTTCCGAAAAAACAATTATGACGGAGCCATCAATTATTACCAGAATGCTGTTAATATAAATGATAATCTTGACTGGCCTCATTTCAGAACAGGTCTTATTAATTATAAATTCAAATCGAAGCCTGATGAAGCCATAAAAGAAATACAGAAGGCAGTAAAAATAAATCCTTCAAATCCTGTTTATATTAAAACTCTGGGAGAAATATATGAAAGTATAAATCAGCCCTATGAAGCAATAAAATTTTATACGAAAGTTCTTGTATTGAAACCGAATGACCCGGACATAAAGGCAAAACTTGCCAGTATAAGAAATATCGTTAATGCAAAAGATGACTATGAGAAAAGTAAAAAGTTATTAAAAGAAGGAAATCTTGATGAAGCAATAAAGAAACTTGAAAATGCCATAAAGCTTGCGCCGGACAGAGATGAATATCGCATTGAACTCGGAAAAATCAAAGGTGCCTATCATTTTGAAGCAGGGAAAAAATATCTTTCAGAGGGAGATAAAAAATTCCTGGAAGAATTTAAAGAAGCTCTGTCAGTTGATCCAGCCAATAAAGATTATCTTATGGAAACAGCAACAGGGATGATGCAATTTCTGAGAAAAGATCCTTCTTTCCGGGAAGAAACAAATTTTAACTACACAGTAGAAATTTTGAAGAAACTGGGAAACCATATATTACTGGGAGACTGCTTCTTCCTTCACGGTAAGTATAACGAAGCACTGAATGAATATAACAAATCAGGTATTACAGTAGACGGACTCATTGAATATAAAAAGAGTCAGTGTTACCTTAAAACAGACAATATAGTTGAAGCAATAAAAGCTATGGATAAAGCTATTGAGCAATCTCCGGAAAACGGGACCTATTATAAAGAACTTGGATTTTTACTGTTAAAAATAAATAAAGAAAGTGAAGCTATTTCATTACTAAAAAAAGCACTGGAACTGGAGCCTGGAAACACTGAAATTTCAGAAAAACTGAAAGAAATCGGAAGTAAATATGAAGAGGCGGAACGTATATTCAGGGAAGGAGAAGAAAAGCTTCTTCTCAATCAATATGATGATGCTGTAAAATCCTTCAGTAAAGTAATAGGGCTGGTGCCGGGTGTGGCAAAATATTATCTGAAACTCGGAGAAGCCTATTTATACAGCAAAAAATTAACAGAAGCCGAGATGATGGTAAACAGAGCTCTGAAGCTGTCTCCAGACGATCACTCTTATCTAATATTACTCGGTGATATACTTGTTGCCGGTGGCAATATTCAAAAAGGAATTGATTCATATAAAAAGGCCATATCTAAAAGTCCTAAAACTGTAGATTACTATTTAAAATTAGGTGAATCTTATGAAAGACTGGAACATATAGAAGAAGCTCTGGAAGTATTTCAGGCCGCTTCCTCTATTAATCCTTCCGATGAAAATATAAAACAGAGGATTGACATACTTTTAAACAGACAGGGAAAGAAAAGATGGCCTATGCTTGGTAGAGATAACCTGAAGCAATCATATCAGGAAACGGAAAAAACCATGTCTCCTCCCACTATTCTCAGGTGGAGCTTTCTTAAAGAAAACTGGTTTTTTGCAACAGGTGAAAAAGTAAGATCTTCTCCTGTAGTGGATTATGGAATATTATATGCAGGTTCTTATGACAATAATCTCTATGCTATTGATATAGAAACAGGTGAAAAGAAATGGCAGAATATTACAGGAGGCCCTGTTCAGGCCACGCCTGTAGTGTATAAAAACTATGTTTACTGTGGTTCTACCGATAATATTCTCTATGCCTTTGAATCAATAAGCGGTAAATTTTTGTGGAAATTTAATACAGGAGCGTCAATAATATCATCACCTCTGGCATATAAAGATTCTATCTATATCATAAACGAAAAAGGACATGCCTTCGCTCTGGATATTAACAATGGAGGTCAGAAATGGTCTAAACCTCTTCCCTGTCCGGTACATGGCTCACCTTCTCTGGATAAAGATATTCTCTATGCAGGTGGTATGAACGGAAAAGTCTATGCTTTAAACTCTTATAACGGAGAATTAATCTGGGAACAAAATCTGGGAGGTAAAATATCCTCTTCTATAATTATATCAGATAATTTCCTTTATACAGGTACATGGAATAAAACTTTCTGTTCTATGAAGAAAGAGAATGGAGAAATAGCATGGATCTTTAACAAATCCGGCAGAATAATCTCGTCTGCTGCTTTTGACGGCCAGGCTGTATATTTCGGTTCTGACGACAGAAAAATCTATTCACTAAACGCTTCTAATGGTGAGCTTATATGGGAATTTAAAACTAAAGGAAAGATAAATTCATGTCCTGCAATTGCCAATAACATACTCTATACAGGTTCTGATGACGGAAAAATTTATGCACTGGAAACAGACTCGGGCCGCCCCTGGGAATATCAAACAAAAGGGCCTGTAATGTCATCACCTGCCATAGCAGAAGGCATGTTGTTTATCGGTTCCGATGATGGTAAAATCTACTGTTTCCGAAATTATAAACCCGATGAAACACCACTGCCTACTTCTACGGAAGAAAGCAAGGGATGGTGGAAAATTTTTTAGATTTTAAATTTTATTTTGACGCGTAACTGGTAACAGGTGACGGGCAGATTTCACTCTTCACTTTTCACTTTTCACTCTTCACTCTTCACTTTTCACTCTTCACTTTTCACTTTTCACTTTTCACTCTTCACTCTTCACGACTCACAACTCACTAAATTCCTGCTGTTTGATCCAGGAAAAAGAAAGCTTCTTTATAAAATTCCAGGCCGAGATAAAGGCGGGCAAGTCGTAATAAATTCGAAATGGATTTATGTCTATCTAATTCTTTACTCCAGAGTAAAAACGCAAATTCCGGTTGTTCCAGGAATAAATAAATCCATCCATCCTTCTTATCAAAATCTTCCATATTCTGAGTTTTTGCTGATATTGAACGAAGAGATGCTTCCGAATAAAAAAGGATGGCCTGTTTTTCTTTATTTAATTTTCTGTAAGTTCTCCCAAGATCTTCAAGAGTTGTAATCAGTCCAGAAAAATCTCCTCTTTTCCACTGAACAGAAATAGCTTCTCTGAATATAGAAAGAGCTTTTCTGTATCTGCCTCTGGCAAAATACATATGGCCGAGATTTTTAAGACTGCTTAGAAGAACTCTATATTCTCCCAGAGGAGAGGCAAATTTATAATTTTTAATCTCTTCTATTAAATTTTTATTCTTCCACTCACCCCTGTAAGGTGCAAGAGAAAATTCTCTCTTACCTCTGTAAGAATAGGTGCAAAAAAATTCATCAAAAATAGATATATTCAGATCTCCGTAACGGGATTTAAGTTCATTTATGTCACCTGTATAAAATTCTATAATTTTTCTGTTATCACTCTTCCCTGCTTTATCCATAGAAAATAAAGATTTACACCAGCTTCTGTCGGCTTCGTCCCATGCCTGTAATTCTCTGAGAACCATACCTCTGTAGAAAAAATAATAGCTTTCCGCACAGGCAATGTCTAAATGTCTTAATATGGCACAGCATTCTTCGTAGAAACAGAAAGACACTTCTTCAAGTTTCATTTTTTTACTTGTAAAAGCCAGATTGTAAAGTATATGTGCTCTCTTAAGAGTATCGTGCCACAGAGTGGACACAGAAAGAGCCCGGGAATAATAATCCCTGGCTGTATCATAACACTCATGAAGATCGTAAGAATAACCGAGGCCTAATAATATATTAGTCAGAATTTGAGATGAATTATAATTATTAACAGCTAAATCTCTGGCTTCTACAAAATAATTTTTCGCTGTTTCTATATTTTCTCTTTCACAGTGATTGACACCTATATCAGTAAGAGATGCAATAATTCCGTAAATATCGTTATTTGTTGTAAATGCGTCCTTTGCTTCTATAAAAGACGAAAGTGCATCATCCAGATAGCCTTCCTCCTGAAACATCATTCCTGTATCTATTAAAAATCCGCCTTTAAACTCATCAGGTAAAATCTTACAAAATTCTTTTGCTTCCAGAAGTTTTTTGTAAGCAACTTCTTTTCTGCCGAGTCGGGATAGACTTTTTACATGTTCCATAAGAAAATAAAATTTCAGCGTATCATTTTTTCCAAAAGAAAGCCATTCTCCTATATGGCATAACTCTATAGCTATAGAATATTCTCTCTGTTCAACAAAAAGTTCACAATGATAATATAAGTCCCGGATAAAATCAAGAGTGATAAATTTCTGGTTTTCATTCAGGAAGTCGATCCTTTTTGCATAACTATCCAGTTCTGCCATTGCTTCGAAAAGTTCTTCCGGTCTCAAATAATATCACTCCTTCCTGCCATATATTATATAGTATTTTATAAATTTTATAAACCCTTTAACGGATTATAAAAAATGTGGTATAATAATTTTTTATGGTTAGTAGTGAGTCGTGCCCGGTTCTTTTCACTTTTCACTCATTAAATCATAAACTATTTATTCAAGAGGCGATTTATCAATGAAATTTTTTTTAAGCTTATTCATAATGTTCATAATTGTTTCATCCTTTGCTTTTGCAGGTGAAAAATATATATATGATAAAGGAGGAAAAATAAAATTTTCTTTAATAGTCCCTGACGGATGGGAAATTAATAGTAAAAATGAAAATGGTGTAATTCTCAGCCTTACCGGCCCGACAGAAAAATCATTTACAGTAAAAATCAATATAATGATAGATAAAATAAACAATATGACTCTCGATGAATATATAAAAACCGTCCATACCACATTTAAAAATCCTCCTCCTATGTATAAAGAAATAAACATTTTATCAGAACACACTGTAACTGTTAACAGGATAAAGAGATATGAAGCGGTAATAGACTATATATTAAACATGGAAGGTAAAAATCTTGGAAGCAGAACAATGGAAACAATTATTATAAAAGACGGAATGGCTTTTATAATAATTGGTTCGGCTATGGAAAACAATTTTTCAAAGTATGAAGGAATCTTCAAAGGAGTATCAGATAGTTTTAAATTCGAGTAATTTATAAAAATATGATGTCAATCAATATTGAAGGAAAATGTTGCAGTTTCAGGAGTTATCTCAAAATTACCTCTGTGGAGGAGGGCTATATGATTACAAAATGCACAATCTTCACTTTTCTTAAATTCTTCAAGGCCTGTCCATCCTGCAGGATGAATTATAACTATTACAGTATTCTTTTTCATCTGGCTTGAAACGAGAATATCTCCGTTACAGGAAAATCGTGGGGATAGTAAAGAAAGACACTGTTGAAATAAAAACCTGTTACCGTTAATCTGTGGAAGCTTTCTGGCAAGATTTAATGTATATTTTATATTGCTGAATTCTCTTACATGAGAAAGAATCATAAAAAAACTATCCAGACAGGGATTTATGTCATAGGGTTTACATATCTCATAACAGAAGGTATAATTTTGAAGTGCTTTTATTATTTCCTGACTTTTCCAGGCAGTTTTTATAATTTTCTGACATTTTTCATCTTTAAAACGAAGTTCTATTAATTCAGCAAACATTGATATACCGCATATAAGATTATTAAGATCATGAAAACAGGAACGAAGAAGTTGTTCATTTAAAGGATGAGAAAAAAAATTATAGTTATCTAAAATCTTCTTTATATCTTCATCTTGCAAGAAGAATCCCCCTATATATTAATAATCTATCTGCAGATACAACCTGGAATGGTTATTTTAAATTCACTTCCGACATTTTCTTTTGATAATATTGAAAGCTTTCCTTCATGTGATTCTACTATGGCTTTAACTACAGCCAGCCCGAGTCCTGTCCCTCCATAAGTTCTGGTAGTTGACATGTCAGCCTGTGTAAAAGGCACGACAAGAGTTTCTGCTTTCTCCATAGGAAAACCAATTCCTGTATCCGATATATTAATAGACAGAACATTATCGTCAGGTGTATCTATAGTTAATGTAATTTTACCACCGTTATTATTAAATTTTATGGCATTATCTATCAAATTTCTGAGAGCAATAGACAGTTTCGCCCCGTCAACATAAAGGGCCCGTCTATTCAGATTATTATATTCTGTAAATTCTATATTTTTCTCTTCTATTTCTTCTTTGAACTCACTTATTATCTTAATTAAAATATCTTCTATTACACATTCTTTTCTATCAATTACCATACGTTCTTTTTCTTTAAGGCTCAGGGTTATTAAATTTGTGACAAGATGTTCCAGTTTAAGACTGGCCTGTTTAATATCTTTAAGTCCTTCTATTACAGTAGGTTTAAGGCCTCCCATAGCTCCTGAAAGCATCATTGATATATAACCTTTAATTATTGTTATAGGAGTTTTAAATTCATGGGATATTGTATTTATCAGGTCTGTTTTTATCTTTTCAGCTTCTATGAGGCGCTGATTTATCTCTTTCAATTTTATATTTTCTTCCTTGATTTTCTGTTCTTTAAGGCCTCTTTCTATAACCATAGTAATTTCATCTATCATAAAAGGTTTTGTAACAAAATCATAGGCACCTTTTTTCATTGCATTTACTGCCAGTTCAATTGTGCCAAAACCTGTCATCATGATTACAAGCAGATGAGGAGCTAAAACAATAGCCTGTTCCAAGAGTTCTATTCCGTTTATGCCGGGCATTCTTATATCTGATAACAGAAGATCAAATTGTTCTCTCTTTAATATCTTAAGGGCTTCTTCTCCATCGCAGGCAGTGACAACATGATAACCTTTAGAACGTAAAAGACGATATAACAATTCCCTGATTGTATTTTCATCGTCAACTACCAGTATACTTGCCTGAGGAGTTGATACGCCATCTTTTTCACTGTGTGACACTAAAAAACTTTCCTCCTTCACAGGAAACTCATTATCGTGACGCGTTACGCGTTACGCGTGACGCGTTACGCGGGGCAGGAAACTGTTAATGTAATTCCTGATTATTATATCTTACTTATTTATTCTATTATTTCATGACTTTCCCTGCATATAAGGTTTAATTTTTTACTTATAAGGGATTTCTATGGAGAGAAAGTATTATTTCAGCTTTTTTTATATCCTCTCTGACCTGCGAATAAAGTTCTTCCTGATCGGAGAATTTTTTTTCTTCTCTTATGAAATCTATAAGTTCAACTGTAAGATATGCTCCGTATAAATCGGAGCTAAAATTTAATATGAATACTTCAATAGATATGTCATGAGAACCAAAAGTAGGTTTATTCCCTATATTCATTATTCCCGATAAAACCTGGCCGGAATAATGGACCCTTGATGCATAAACTCCTTTTAAGGGCAATAATTTTTCGGAGGAAACCTCCAGATTGATAGTAGGGAAACCGTATTTATTCCCTCTACCTTCCCCCCTGACAACCCTGCCGGAGAGCTGATAAAATCTACCTGTAAGACGTGCTACTTTTTTAACATTTCCTTCCAGTAAATATTGCCTTATAAGTGAACTTTTTATTATTTCCCGCTCCGAGTAAGCAGGGGCCAATACATGGACTGAAAAATTCATTAATTTACCGTATTGCATAATATGTTCCACCGTACCGGCCTTGTTTCTTCCGAATGTAGCATCATAACCCATTATTAATTCTTTCATATTTAATTTATCTAACAATATGGATCTTATAAAATCTTCTGCATTCAATTCGGCAAAATATCTGTTAAATTCTATAGCAATCAGGGTATCTATAGAAAAAGAACTTATAATTTCAACCTTTTCTTCAAAGGTCGTTAACAGAGGAGGGGTTAAAGAAGAATCTATAATATTAAGAGGATGATTTTTAAAGGTAAAAACAATCTTTTCATAATATTTTTGATTACCTTCTTCTATCAATTTCCTGAGTATTTTCTGATGTCCCCTGTGTACTCCGTCAAATACACCTACTGTAATGATAGATGGCTTGCATGATATTTCTATTGTTTCAAGTATTTTCATAATCTATTAAAAACTTTTAACGGTTTCAAAGACATATCTTCCTGAACCTCTGAAATAGCCAGAAGTAATCTATCACAATTATATACACAGACCTTTCTGGAAGCCATCAGGTTATATCCTTCCATATGATTTAAATTAAGACTTTTCCCGTTTAAAAGGTCAGTCTCAAAATCAGGTAACACAGTAACAGATGGCAGATGTTTCACGGAATAATCAAAAGGAAGGAGTATTTCATCTATATGGCCTTCCCGGTAACGTTCTTCTATTTCGTCAAGTTTATAGGAAGAAGATATATGAAAAGGTCCGGTAGAAATCCTTACCAGAGAATTCAGGCATGCCCCGCATCCAAGAATATGTCCCATATCGTCACATAAAGTCCTTATATAGGTTCCAGAAGAACATTCCACCTCAAAAGATACGGACGGAACAGTCTCGCAGTAAGGCTCAAGGAGAGTAATTCTAAATATAGATACCTTTCTCGGTTGTCTGTCAATTTCTATACCTTTTCTTGCAAGTTCATAAAGTTTTTTCCCATGATATTTAACTGCAGAATACATAGGAGGTATCTGTTCAATAGGTCCTGTAAATTTCTCAAAAAGGGAAAGAATTTCTCCTTTCTTTACAATACCTGTTTCTTTTTTCTCGATAACTATTCCTGTCCTGTCCTGAGTATCAGTTCTTTCTCCTAAAATCATTTCTGCCCTGTATATTTTAGGTAAATCCTGCTGATACTCAATTAACCTGGTAGCTCTGCCCGTAAAAACAGGTAATACTCCCTGAGCCATAGGATCAAGGGTGCCGCTATGTCCTGCCTTCTTTACATGGAGATGTTTCTTTATGTGATTGACAACTCCAAAAGAAGTTATGCCCTCCTGTTTAAAACAATTAATAATTCCTTCAATCATTATTCTGTATCATATATCCTTTTTCGGGATTATATCCTTTTGAAAGCAAAAAATCAAGTATATTCTTACGATCTCCCGGTTTTTTTATCGATATTATTACGGAATAAAGAGGTTTCTTACCAATAAAAAACCCGCATGGTTCCACATTAAGTCCCTTTATATTCAACTTTTTAAGCCTGATTTCAGCTTCTTTTTTTTCTTTAAAATCCTCGGATATTACTAATATCTTACCTTCATTTTTTAAATTATAAAGAAGAAAGTTTATCCCTTTTTTTTGAAGATATGTAGAAATCTGCTGGAGGTCTCCCGAAGATTTATATTTTTCAAATTTACCGGCAATTCTAAAACCTTCTTCCAGAATTATATGACAGTTGTCAGCAGATGAGATTTTCCCTTCATAACCTTTTGATTTGATAAGAAAGAAGAGTTTAACCGCATCACCTCTGTCATCAAAATTACAGGTAATAACAGAAGCTTTATTATGGTTATTAAGAAAAAGACATATAAGTACAATAAATAATATCAATAAAGGTAATAGATAAAATCTGGGTGATAAAAATTTTATAGATGAAGATTTTTCAGGTTTCTCAGGTTTTATTTCCTCTTTTATTTCTCTTGTATCACATGTCTCTAAAATATTGGTTTCATAGCATGTTTCCTCCGGCTTTAGCCTGCTATAAACACTGTCCAGTTCAGCTTTCATTTCTTCTACACTCTGAAATCTCTCTTCTCTGTTTAAATTCATGGCTTTAAAAATTATATTATTAAATTCATCAGATATATTTTTATTAAAGTGCTTTGGCGGTTTGAGAGGAAGTTTAGCTATAGAACGGTCAATTGCATCCATAGGTAAGGTTTTAGTTATGGCATAATAGAGAGTAGCACCCAGTGAATAAATATCACTTCTCGTATCAGTCAATCTCGTGCTGTACTGTTCGAGAGGAGAAAAATGAGGGTTTATACTTTTCGCTATTGCTATAGTTTTTGTCTGGGGATCAAATATTTTAGATATGCCGAAATCTATCAGTTTAATTTCATCATTATCTGTAAGCATAACATTTTCCGGAGACAGATCTCTGAAAATTATCGGTTTCGGCTTCTGAGAATGAAGATAGGACAGAACATTACATAATTTTCTCCCCCAGTCAATTACCTGAATTTCATCCAGAAACCCCGGCGTTTCTTCTATTATTGTTTCAAGTCCGTCTCCTTCTATATATTCCATTACAAGATAGTGTTTTCCATCCTGTTCAAAATAATCTTCCAGTTTAGGTAATTCAGGATGATCCAGTTCCATTAATAATTTTGCCTCGAACTCAAATTGCTTTATTGCTTCCTGTCTTTCTTCGGAAGAAATAAATGTGTTTATAAGTTCTTTTACTACCCAGTAATTCTTTTTTATGAGATCCTTCGTCATATACAGATTATTTATTTCTCTGCCACCAAGATGACGAATTATTTTAAATCTGTCTCGTAAAATAAAATTATTCGGAAGAATTACTTTTTCATCTTTATTTCTCATAAAAACTCCCGCTAAAATAAGGAGTGAATAGTGAGTAGTGAGTAGAAAACAAGACATTAACTACTTTTCACTAACGACTATAAACGGTTCGGTCACAACAAAATATGAGACTTTGTTCTTCCCGTAACGCGTTACCCGTTACGGTTCTCATATAAATTAAATTCTAATAAGTTATGAAATATATTATACCATATTCCTGTAGATTTAAAAAATTATATAGTTTTCCTTTTCTTGCCAAAAATTTGCAACTATGGTATTATTATAAGCATTCGGCGATTAATAACTATCAAGCAGTTTTCACAAAAATTATAAAAAATATAATATATTTTTTAAAGATTAAATTGTTATATACTAACGGCCATGACCGTCCGGTTACAACGGAGGATGAGAATTTGTTCCTCCCGTAACGCGTTACGCGTTACCCGTTACGATCTTTAGCCAGATAGCTTACTTATATTTTATGCAGGGTGATTATGTTATATTTAGGTATTGTAACAGATATTGATAAAAATATTGGAAAAGCTATTGTGTTACCTGTCTATGCCAGGGATTCCAATTTGCCCTGGAAAAAATGCAGTGAACAAAAGCATATAACCTTAACTATTGACCAGTATACCCATATAAGCAGAAAAAATGAAATTATAAGATTCTCTTTTTATGATAATCTTCAGGAAATAGATCGTGCTTCAATTGAAATAATAGATTCAAAGAAGTTTAAATATGTATTTGACATACCGATAAATTACCCTCCTCTACATTTTATTCGTTCCATAAAAAAACTCGAAAATATTGAATTTAACATTAAAGAAGATTTTTTATTAAAAGACAGTGACAGCATATATTCTTCCTTCCGAATAGCTTCGGAATACACAAAGATTATAAAAATTGAAAGCTCTTCCCATCATGTATTTAAACTGAGATTATATGATACAGGTAATGAAATTACACTGTTTACCTTTCCTGATATAAAAGGAGTACCTCCCTGTTTAATCTTAAAAGAAGAGTTGGATAAACTGGAGACATTACTGAAAGAAAAAGGCGATCTTGTCTATATGTATGACCCGAAAGAAATAGTAGAAAAACATCAAATTCTTGAAAATTTCAGTCTTGAAAATAAAAGTGGATTTGGACTCCTTATTAATATGTATAAAATGCAAATGGGAGAAAGAAAAATTCAGAAGGAATTAAGCGAATTAGAAAAAAAGAAACTGGAGATGGATAAAAAAATAGGGGAAACCTCAATAGTCAGGGAAAAACTCTCGGGAGAAATACAAAAACTACAGGAGGAAAAAGTAAAACTGCAAGAAGAATATGAGAAAGAATTAAAGAATTGTAAAGAGAAAAAAGAAGAATTGAAGAAACAACTGGAACATATAGAAGATAAAATTTCAGAAAAAACAGATCATATCAGTAAAGAACTGGAAGAAATACTAAATAAAAATAAACAGAAAAAAGAAGAAATATTCAGAGAAATTACCTTCCTGGAAAATAATAGCATTGAGACCAGAGAATATATTGAAGAACTGGAAAAGATAAAAACTCAGACAAAACTCGAATTGAATGAAATGCAAAAAAACAGGGAAAAATTATTGAGACTGGAAGAAGAATTGAAGGGAAAAGAAGCAAAAATCCAGGAAGATACTAAAATACTCGAAAGTAATAATAAAATATTAAAGATAAAAGAAAATGTAATCAAGAATGAAATGGTGAAAATGGAGCAAATAACAAAGGAAAGAATAATACTGGAAGAGGAAGTAAAAAATTTAAAAGAAAATAAAGAGTTATTGACAACGGAACTGGAAGTTACCAGAAAAGAGCTTGAGCCTCTCAGTAAAGAATTAAGTGAAAAAAGATGGAAAATGGAACAGATTCAGGGAAAACTTAAAGAACTCTCTATTAAAGAAGAAGCCATCAAAGGGGATAATATAAAAATACTCATAGTGGAAGATAATAAATTGACAAGAAAGGTAACTTCAAGTATTTTAATAAAACATAATTTTGATATTATAGAAGCAGAGAACGGGAATTCTGGGCTCAATCTTGCTCAGGAGAGACAGCCTGATCTTATTCTTATGGATCTTATGTTACCTGATATCAGTGGCTATGAAGTTACGGAAAAACTAAAAAAATCAGAACAAACTGCCCATATACCGGTAATTGCTTTTTCAGCTCTGAATGAAACAGACTCTATAATGAAAGCAATGAAATCAGGCTGCTGTGACTATCTTGTAAAACCATTTAAAATTCAGGAATTCCTTCAGAAAATATTTAAATTTATATCATCGGAAAAGCTTGAAAGTATTAAACAGCTTCAACAGGTTCAGTGAAGAGTGAAAAGTGAAAAGTGAAAAGTGAAACCTGCCCATTGCGCGTGACGCGTTACACATCACGATTATGTTCATAAACAATATTTCCTGCCACCACTGTCATATGTACCGACGTATTTAAGATATCTTTACATGTAAAAATATCTCTGTCAAGGACTATTAAATCTGCCAGCTTACCCGGTGAAAGGGAGCCTTTTTTTTCATCACCTGAAGCCATGGCAGGTTCTGATGTATAGGCTTTAATTGCCTCTTCAATATTTATACACTCTTCTATGTGCCAGGATTTTTCTTCTCTTTTATTAAGATACTTTCTGTTGGTAGCAGCATAAATATTACTGAAAGAATTGAATTTTTCGACAGGTACATCTGAACCGAATATTAAATGAGTATTTTTTTTAAGTAATGAAGAGAAAGGATAGGCATACCTGCTTCTTTGGCCCCAGTACTTTTCAGCGAGAGGTATATCGTTTATTATATGAACCGGTTGAACAGATGCAATAATATTATGTTCCGCAAATCTGGGTATATCTTCCGGCTTTAATAGCTGGGCATGTTCGATCCTGTTTCTTATATGATGTCCGGTGCAATGTATCTGTTTTATCGACTTCTCGAAAGCATTCAGCACAATATGATTGGCTCTATCACCTATGGCATGAACCGCACAGCTTATTCCATTTGTATTTGCTTTATTTATAATATTTACAAGTTCTTCTTCTGTCATAATCTGTGTACCGCAATGAGACATACCTTCATAAGGTTCAAACATAGAAGCTGTCCGGGAGCCCAGTGAACCGTCAGTGAAAATTTTCACACAGCCAATCTTTAAATAATCACTTCCAAATCCTGAAGCAATCCTGAGAGCTATCATGTTATCAAGTAAATCCACAGGGAAATGCCATGTAACTCTGAATGGCAACAGTCCGTCTCTATAAAGTTCCTGATAAACATTGAACTCAAAAGGTCCTTCGCAGATATGGATACCTGTAAGACCTGCTCTGTGGGCTTCTTTAATGGCTTCTTTTACACTTTCTTTGTACTGTTCCAGGGAAGGTTTTTTTATATATTTTTTTACTTTATTTATTTCATTTTCATATAACAGGCCATTGCTGCAGGTTTCCATAGATGCCATCTTCAGGGCAGCAGAGTTACACCAGAGACAGTGTCCGTCTTTACTGTCAAGAGCTACAGGGTTACGTTCAGTACATTTATCAAGATAATCTTTATGAGGAATTTCCCCTGATGACCATTTGTTTTTATTCCATCCCCACCCTGTAATCCATCCTCCTGACGGAATTTCTGAAGATTTTTTTCTCACTCTTTCCAGTACTTCATGAAAGCTATTATTATCATCTATTTCTATTCTATATTTATTGTATTTATTAATGGCATATTCGGTAAAATGAGTATGACAGTCTGTAAATCCGGGAAGAACAAGCTTTCCTTTGAGATCTATCTTTATATCTTCCTTTTTAATAAGAAAGGCAATTTCTTTCAGTTCTCCTGCTGATATTATGTGTTCATTCATACAATAAAGGGCAGAAAAAAACTTACCGTCTCTATAAATTTTTCCGTTGTAAAGCAATAAACCTTTCATAATGCAGGGTGAAAGGCGAAGTGTGAAAAGTTAAAGGTTATATTACCATTCACTTTTCACTATTCACTTTTCACTATTTAATTATTTCACCTGTCTTTCTGCTCCATAAAATCAAATCTAACTCATCAAAATCCACTCCAAGATCTTCTGAAAATTGTTTTAATATCTTTTCAATAAAAAGGTATTTTTTTCTTGTAGAAGGAGGTTTAGGGCTTTCAAGATAGCCGAATTCAGTGAGACTTCTGAGGATATGTTTATCCAGAATGGCATAACCTTTAAAACCGATATTACGTAGAAAATGACTGCCTTCTTTATAGCCAAGACCCTTTATGCCCGGATTATCTGCAAAAAAATCTCTTCTTTCAATAATGTTATCTTTAAAAGAATCTATTTTCTCTTTTAATTTAAAATCTATAGTTTCTTTCAGATAATTTCTTGTATGAACTATATATTTTGCCCTTGCATCAGGGTACATGTGATGTCCTCTTAATTTTTCTAAAAATTCTTCACCTGAAGCAGTCATTACTATATCTTTTATTTCTTCAACACATCTGAGTCCCATTCTTGCACTTGCACCTGCAGTAAATATGCAAAACACAAGTTCCAGAAATATATCTTTATCTGTTCCATGTTTATAAATTTCTTCAAAATCTTTCAGTCTCTGCTTTATTTCCAGTTTTTTCGTATCATAATAGACTAATAATTCTTCTTTATATTTTTCTTCTACAGGCATATGACAATACTTCCTTTCAATAAATCTAAGTTGCTTCTATAATTTTCATCTAAAGCTTTATTTTACGGAATTAAAAATAAAAATTCCTATACCATTTAATTATACTATTAATTTTCCGATAACTTCAAAATCTCCTCTAAATTTTCAACTAAAAAACTTCAATATTCTCCTGCTATAGCCTTTCAAACTTAAAATATGGATTGTATTTGTATCAAACAGTAAATGTTTCATCACATGGATAATTATCGCTGGCAGCACTTAGCTAAGTATCGTAACAGGTAAAATGGTATCCGTAAAAAGCTTCTGCCTGGCAGGCTCTGGAGAAGAAAAATTAGTTTTT
>DAIOEN010000150.1:0-17719 GCA_036746235.1 Vulcanimicrobiota bacterium
AGTTATCAGTTATCAGTTATCAGTTATCAGTTATCAGTTATCAGTTATCAGTTATTCTACTATAATTACTTCACTGGTCACTGGTCACTGGTCACTGGTCACTGGTCACTGGTCACTGCTCACTGCTCACTGCTCACTGCTCACTGCTCACTGTTTTAGAAATTTTCTTTTTTATAATATCAATAATAATCCATAATTCTTCCAGCCTGAATAAAAGAATAAGGGGGAAAAATACTGCTGCACCGGATAAAAGAGACAGGGTTACAAGAAGGAATTTGTTGTATAGTACAGATAGATCCAGTAAGTTTTGCAGCCACGAAGAGACAAGTATTATTACCAAAGCCATAAAAAGAGAAGATATGAATAATTTTATCAGAGAAGATAATAACCTGTTTATTTCCAGGCCTCCAAGTTTTTTATACAGATAAACACTTAAAACACAGAAAGCCAGAGCTGTAGAAATAGAAGTAGCAAGTGCTATACCTCTGGAGCCCAGGCCTGTATAATGAGAAAAAATATAACAGGATATAAAATTAGCCGAGATACCGGTCACAGTTGCTATAATAGGAATTTTCGTCTCCTGAAGGGCAAAGGAACAGGAAAATAAAACCTGTACACAGGCAATAAAAGGAAGTCCGATAGAGTAAAAAAACATGGCATCAGAAGTGCAGGACGTAGCAGAAGCATCAAAAGCACCTCTCTCAAACAGGAGTCTTACAATAGGAATACGTAAAATAATAAGGATTGTAGCAGCAGGTAACATACCGAGGAGTATCATTCTCAGACCGAGAGAACATACGGAATTTAATTTTTTAAAGTCCTTCCTTGCAGCATGTTCTGACAGAAGAGGATAAATAACTATATTCATGGCAAGGGCAAAAAGCTGTACCGGCAAACCTACTATTTTAAATGAATAATTAAGGGCAGCCACACTTCCGGGAGAAAGAGAGGAAGCAAAGTGAAGAGAAATAATCTCATTTATCCTCCCCATAGACGAACCCATCAGAATAAGTCCCATCATAGCAAGCATCTGTTTAATATAAGGATTGGATAAATCTATATTAAGACTCAGATTTCCTGCATAAGGTAAAAAGGCAGGAATCTGTATAAGACAGTTAAAAAAAAGAGCAAAAACACAGCCTGCAGCAAGAGCACTTATTCCCCATGTAGGAACCAGCAGGATTACAGAAAGAATTATAACAGTATTTGTAGTAAAACCGAAAAAAGCAGGGGCAGTAAATTCTCTGTAAGAATGAAGAATAGCTGTTAAAAACTTGGCAATAAAAAAAAATATGAGCCCTGTAAATATACACCTCATAATACTCACGGAAAGATTTTTTATGAGAGGAGAAAAACCGGCCCCTATTATAGAAATAAGAGAAGGAGCAAAAATAATACCGGTAATGGAAAAAACTATACAGACTATAAGTCCGAGAGTAAAAATACTGCCGGCCATTCTCCAGGCTTTTTCCGGAGATTCTGAGATTAGAGCCCTGGTAAAAATAGGAATGAAAGACAGATTAAAAGCCACAAGAAGCATTTCAAAAAAATCCATAGGAATTATTCTTGCAGCAAGATAGGCATCTACCTGCGGAGAAATACCTAAAAGAGCAGCAATAACCATTTCTCTGCCAAAACCAAGAACAGTGCTTAAAGCTAAAGCTATCATGACTATTCCTGCAGCATTAAAGGCTTTTTCTCTACTGAAAACAGGTAATTTACTGTGATTCACCGGTGGTATTTTAATAGTTAATCTTTGATTAAACTTCTTTCTTTGTAATTGGGTTCCAGGTGCCGGGTTTTAGGTTTTGGGTTTTTAAGTTTTCTAACCCAACACCTGGAACCCATAACCCGGAACCCCTTAAATTATTTCTTAACATGTAACATCTTATCCGGATATTTGAGGTTCAAACTTCTGAGCATCTCATTCATCACAGGACTCAATTCCGATCTATGTATAAAATCTCTGTCATTTATATTCAGAGTAACAGCGTAAATCTTTTCAAAAGTTGTTCTTATATTGTTCCATGACGAACCGGATTTTATCTCTATATATCTCTGAAAGAAATAAGACATAAAGCAAAGGAGCATATGTCCCTTCAGACGTGTTTCAGACATTTCATAAAAAGAACTCACAGGAACAAAAGTCTTCACACATTTAAAAGTATCATAAATGCTTCTCAGATTTCTATAAGACTGAATAATCTCATCAGGTGTGAGAATATTGCTCGATGTCCTGGCAAAATAAAGACCGTCATACTTTTCTTCCAGTTTAATTCTGGCTTCATCTAATATTAATAAACCTCTTTCATCTCTGCGACAGAGTTTACTCATTATAGGATGGTCTGTAATAATCTCAGAAGATTTATCACCTGAATTAATTCCGGACAATAAAAGCTTTATTCTTGAGATCCATTTTTCTCTTATATGTCGATCTGTTCTTACATCTTCAGGATCAACCCAGAGTACATAACGATATCCTTCGAAGTTCATATCCCTGATACTGAGATCGGTGTCTGTTTTTTTTAATTCTCCTTTTACTGACAATAAATCTTCTTCAAGTAAACGTAATTTACCTGTCATTATATAATCTATATTCATATCCTCAAGGTCTTTTAACTGTTTTTCACTTAATAAAAACGGGGGAAGGACAAAGGTAAAATCATTTAACTCAAAATCTTTTACCTTCTCAGACACATGCTTTACAACAGATAAATCAACGGTGTTTTCCGGGAATATTTCATATGTAACAGGTAAACCTGTGTGATCTGTTGCAATACCTGTCAAAACAGGCTTATTCTCAACTTTATAAGAACCGGTGCATCCATAGAGCAGAAAATTTTCTTCGTCCATATCCCTTATCTGAAAATTCACGGAGGGACTGTAAAAAAATGCTCTGTTACTGTCCGTTCTGATGCTACAAAGGTAATCTTCTACCACTTCTTTATGTTTTTCCAGGAAATCCAGAGCACGATACAGATGATAAAGAGTAAATTCCATATCAATATTAAAATAGGTCTTATCCTTTAACCAGTTATAACAGTCCCGGGCTGAATCCGGTTCCTGCAATCTGTTTAAAATCATTCCAACTATAGCTCTATGAATTGAATCTTCATATCTGTGTTTCTTTAATTCTGTTTTAAAAAACACATCTAACTTAAATTTTTTCCAGAGATTTTCCAGAATATATAAAATTCCCCATGTACGACTTTCTCCTATTTTTAAATCAGGAGCATATTCAGATCTTTCTCCCAGATAGGACAGTAACTTATAGGCAATATTCCTTATCTCTTTTTCATTCAATTCATGGGCTTTACCAAAATTACATATAACAGTAGTCTCCGGTATCCTCTTCTCAGGACACCACTTATTATCTACAAGTTCTACATATTTAACAGGAGGTCCTTTTTTTCTTTTAGATACTGTTTCTCTTATATACATAATCACTCTATAACATATTTTTTATGAATTGTCAAAGGTTTTCCGGGAAATCCCTTTTTCATAAGAAAATACGTCATTTTTCCTTTACTCTTTGAATTAAGCTTCTGATTGTTTCAGAAAGGTCATTTAAGCTCACAGGCTTTACAAGAAATTTTTTAATACCTGCACTGAGAAGTGAATCGTTGGTGAAAAAGTCATTAAAACTTGTAAGTAAAAGTACAGGTGTGGCAGGACTGATATTTATTATTTCTTTTCCAAGTTCAATTCCAGTCATACCGGGCATAGATTGATCCGTAATAACAAGATCAAAATCCTTATAGTTATCTCTGAATATTTTCAACCCTTCAGTGCTGTTTAACGTAGAGATGACGTTATATCCGAGTCTTTCTAACATTTCTTTCATCATGTAATGGACACTTTCTTCATCTTCGACAAAAAGTACAGTACCACTTCCATCAGGGATGTCAAGTAATTCATCATCCTTTTTACCTGTCTTACATTCAATCCTGGGTATGAGTATCTCAAAGGTAGTTCCCACCCATGGTTCACTGTATACAGTGATTACGCCTCTGAGATTTTTTACAATGCCGTGAACAATGGAAAGTCCGAGTCCTGTTCCTTCACCTTTCTCTTTAGTAGTATAAAAAGGTTCGAAAATCCTTTCTACTATTTCCGGAGTCATACCATGACCTGTATCACTTACAGTTAACTTTACATATGGCCCTGAAGGAAGATCTGTATAAGAGGCTACATCGTAAGAATCAAGTGTAACGTCTGAGAGACCTATTTCAAGAACTCCGCCGTTCTCACTCATAGCATAGATTGAATTTGAACAGAGATTCATGATTATCTGATTTATCTGAGTCGGATCAGATATAACTATATCTGATTTTGCTTCCAAACTCTTTCTGATTTTGATATTTTCCTGAAGTGTTGGCTTCAGTAATTTCAGGCTTTCCCTGATAATAGAACTGACTTTTACAGGTCTGATCTCTTCCTCTCTGGAACGGCTGAATGATAAAATCTGCACTATAAGATCTTTAGCTTTATGTGCCGAATTAAGAATCTGTTCCAGATAATATTTTTTAGATGTTATACTCTTGGGCTTATATAAAGCCATCTCTGCATACCCGATGATTATTGCAAGGACATTATTGAAATCATGAGCTATACCACTGGCAAGTGTACCGATAGCTTCCATTTTCTGGGCCTGCCTGAGTTGTTTTTCCATTTTTAATTCGCCTGTAATATCATACATTACAGACACATAATTAATAATATTTCCTGCTAAATCTTTTACGGGTGAAATAGTAGTTTTTATATCATAAAAAGTGCCATCTTTCTTTTTATTGGAAAAAAGGCCTTTCCATACATTGCCTTCCGATATGGTATCCCACATTTTTTTATAAAATTCCATGTCATGTTTATTACTCTTAAACATCCTGGAATTCCGGCCTATGACTTCATCTCTGGCATAACCGCTGAGTATTTCAAAAGCCGGATTAATATACTGTATATTTCCCGACGTATCTGTTATGACAATACTTTCCACCGATTGTTCTATAGCTGTGGAAAGACGGAGCCGATCTTCTTCTGCTGTCCTTTTTTCAGTAATGTCAAGCCATGAACCTACTATATCAAGAGGATTTCCTTCACTGTCTAAAATCAGCCTCCTTTCATCATAAATCCATCGATATGTTCCGTTTTTACATAAAAAACGGTATTCTATTGTACAGACAGCCTGATCTTTCATATGGGATAATTCAGATAAAACTCCAGGCAAATCAGATACATGAATATGATTATTCCAGAAATTCTTTCCCTCTACAAACTCTTCAGGCGTATAACCTAACAGTGTTGTAATATTATTACTTATATAGGTAAATTTATTATAATCAGAAGGATTGCAGCTATAAATTACTGCAGGACATGTAGAAAGAAGATATTGAAGTCTCTCTTTTGTGACCTGTTCTGCTATAGTGTTATAATGTTGATTTAATGTATCTCTTTTTAAAAGCCTTGTCTTTACCGTACTAATAATTTCCTGCGCAGTAAAAGGTTTTGTTATATAATCGTCTGCTCCCAGGGTCATCCCCTGACGGACATCTTCTCTTTCCGATTTAACTGTTGTAAAAATAAAGGGTATCGTCGCAGTTTCAGAATGTTCCCGCAGTTTATTCAGTACCTGATAACCGTCAATTTCAGGCATCATAATATCACAGATGATTAAATCCGGCCTGTATTCTTTTGCGACTTCAAGCCCTTTCAAACCATCATCTGCTCCTATTACATCAAATCCTTCGGAAGATAGAATTGAAACTATCTGTTCACGAAAAGATTTCATGTCATCAATTACAAGAATTTTCTTCATAACATACTTTCCTCCATATTATCATCACTTGCTGGGTAGCCATAGCTTCAAAGATTTTACTAAAAGTCAAAGTCCTTTAATCTCTCTTTAAATTTTTCAAACTCTATGTAAAGTTCTTTTTCAAGTTCTTTTATATGGCCCTTATTGCCAGAAAAGCTCAAATCTTCTATTTTTGCTGATATATGTTTCAACATACCGGCACTTAAATTGGATGAAACCCCTTTTATAGAATGAGCATGAAATTTTATCTTATTACTTTCACCTTTTTCTATGGCAGAAGTCAAATTCATTATTTCAGAGGTTAGATCATCCAGTGACAGAGAAATAGTCTTTTTGAAAAGCTGTATATTTCCATCAAGTCGATTTAAAAAAGCTTTACTGTCAAAGATTATATTCTCAACGTGATCAGGAAATTCCTCCTTAATCGGGAAAGGTATTTTTTTTAATACCCTTTCAATAGCCTGAAAGATAACCTTACCCTCTAAAGGCTTTGTAATATAATCATCCATTCCTGACTCCAAACATTTTATACGGTGTTCCTTCATTGCATGAGCAGTCATTGCAATAACAGGAATATGTCCTCCTTCTTTTTCCTCTTTTAATCGTATAAGTCTGGTTGCCGTAAAACCATCCATTTCAGGCATCTGAAGATCCATAAGTATAAGATTATAATTATATTTACCCAGAGCCTCAAGAGCTTCCCTGCCGTTGGAAACGGCATCTACATAATAACCATATTTCTGTAATATATTTACTGCAAGGTATTTACTTGTACTGTTATCTTCTGCAAGGAGTATACGTATTTTACCTCTCTTTTTCTTTCCTGCCTCGTCTTCAAGTTCTACAGGTTCTTTACTGAACTCTGCAGATTTAACTATAATAGTGTCTTTCGGAAGCTTTGTCAAAGGAACTGTAAACCAGAAAGTAGAACCTTTACTTTCATTGCTTTCAAAACCTATCTTACCTCCCATCATCTCACAGAGGTTTTTTGAAATAGCAAGACCAAGGCCTGTACCACCAAATTTACGTGTTATAGAAGAATCCACCTGAGAAAAAGATTTGAAAAGATTTTCTCTTCTGTCTGCCAATATACCTATACCGGTATCGGTAACGGAAAATCTTAATGTAGAATGAGTAATATTATCTTCTTCCAGAGTAACTTTGAGAGAGACCTCTCCTTTTTCAGTAAATTTAATTGCGTTACTTACAAGATTATACAGAATTTGCCTGAGTCTTAATTCATCACCGGAGAATAAAAAGGAAATATTTTCCTCTAGAAAACAGGTAAAATGAAGATCCTTTTCAAAAGCTTTTAAAGAAAAAATATCTTCTACCTGTTTTATTATCATTCTGAGATCAAATCCTACAGGCTGAAGGGCTAATTTACCTGCTTCAATCTTTGAAAAATCCAGAATATCATTTATTACGTAGAGTAAAGAACTGGCAGAACTTTTCGCTATTTCAATAAACTTCTCCTGTCTGGGAGTTATTTCAGTATCTGAAAGCAACTCAAGCATACCCATTACACCATTAAGAGGAGTTCTGATTTCATGGCTTATATTTGCAAGGAATTCACTTTTTGCATTATTTGCTATTTCAGCTTTTTCTTTTGCAGCTATTAATTCTTCTTCTGCCTGTTTGCGGTGAAGTGCAACAGAAGCCTGATTGATAAAGGTTTCAATAATATCCTGTTTTTTTAAATTTCTGCCTTTCTCCGTAACTATTGATACATTGCCAAAAAGCTCACCTTTTCTGGTAAAACCAATGGTATATATGTTTCCTATATTAAAATCGTGCTCAAATTTTTTACATAGTTCCGGAGGAATGACTTTAAAAGAAAATTCATAAAGCCCTCCCTTTATTTTAAGGAGTTTTCCGCTTACAAGCTGATTTTTGGCCTCTTCATCCACAGGGAAGGTCATACCGTTAAATGTTCTGCCAATAAGTTTTTCTGCCATATTTATTTTTTCCCTGTCACCGTCTGTAGCCTGGAGGATTAATTTATTTGATATGGTATCATAAGAATTAACACTTACAAAAGCTTCATTTGTAAGTTCTTTAAGGCTCCTGGCTATAAAAGAATAAATATCGCCTTCCGATGGAAATTCTACAAAATTTGTAGAAGTTCTGAAAAGAAATTCCAGGTTCTGGGTATATAATCTTTTCTGTCTTTCTGCTTTTCTTCTCTCCAGAATATTTATGAAAATACCTCCAACTACTTTAAGTAAATTAATATCTTCATCTTTCCATATTTTTTCTTCTTTTTTAGAATTAAACCCGAGAAATCCGATTAATCTATTGTTAAGAATAAGAGGTATAGAAAGAAGAGATTTTATACTGGCACGCTCCCATATTTCTTTTTCCGCATATGCCTCGGAAGGGACGTCAGAAAGGCGAGTAAAATTAATTATCTCTCCTTTAGTAAATTTATCTATAGCCCATGGAATTTTTTTAAGAGGTAAGTCTTTAAGAAAATCAGCAGTGGTCTTAAAATTCTTCCCACACCCTTCATATATAGATTCAATTCTGGACATATCACGGGAAAAAAGTATTATATAAGATTTGTCAACATTCAGAAATTTTGTAATTTCCTCCAGAGAACGGATTATCTCTTCATCAACCTCGTCAAAATCAAGATTAATGAAGCGACCTGATAACATGGTGACAAATTCCTCAATTTTATGACGTTTTTGAATTGCCACTTCATGTTCTCTTCTTTCAGTTATATCTCTTGTCACTCCTGTTACACATGAAGGTATGCCATTGTTATCCTTTACAATTACAGCCATAACCTCTGTCCAGACAGTAGAGCCGTCTTTACGAATCTGTTCCAATTCCATAATACGACCGCCGGAGCTTCCGGGACAGGCATATTCTTTCTGCATTTCTTCCTGAAATATTTTTCTTACTTTTTCAAGAGACTCAGGTGTCAGTGTGTGGTAAGGGGCAATAGCAATAGTTTCTTCCGGCGTATAACCAATAAGTCTTTTAACAGATGAACTGAGGTAAGTAAATTTCATATTCAGATCACATGTCCATATAACATCTATTATATGTTCATCAAGCAATCTGTAACGACGTTCGATCTCTTTCAATTCCCTGCCGATTCTCTGTCTTTCCAGTAAATTGGCAAAAATCTCTCCTGTCATTTTCAGGAGATTAACATCCTCTTCTATCCATTTTTTTTCACTCTTTTCGGAATTAAAGCCCAGAGAACCTGCCAGTCTGTTGTTTAACCTTATAGGAATACTCAGCCTGGATTTAACACCGTAATAACGGAATAATTCTTTTTCAGCAGAATTTTCAGGAGGTAAATCATCCAGAGATGAAATATTAAGAGCCTCAAAATTCATCAATTTCGCAAAAGACCATGTAAAAGGCTCGACGGATACACCTGTAATTTGTTCCTTTCTATCAGGAAGACCATCTATATGCCATTCATATAAACGTTCAATCTTTGTTCCATCAGGAGAAATAAGATAAAGATAGGCTCTATCGGCTCCGGCAAATATACACAGTTTTTCAAGTGCAGAATAAATCTCCCCGTCAATGTCTTCTATATCAATATTGATGAATCTCGTTGAAATATTTGAAACAAATTCCTCTATATTCAGTCTATGACGGATAGCATTTTCCATTTCTTTCCCTGCAGTAATATCAGTAACTGCTCCTGCCAGTCTGATTGATTTCCCGTTCTTATCTCTCTCTACTACTTTTCCTTTATCTATGATCCATTTTACATGCCCTGAATCTGTTATAATTCTATATTCAATAGCTTTAAAATTCTCTGTTCCTGTGATGAAATCGTCTGTATATTTCAGCACAAGTTCCAGATCCTCAGGATGGAGCCTTTCCTTCCATGTATTAAAATTTATCTCCTCCTGTAAATCATTTAACCCCAGAAGGTCTAAATAACGTGAATTTGCTTTAACCTTATCCTTAAGAATATCCCATTCCCAGAAACCGTCACTGGTGCATTCGAGAATATTTTTTAGCTCTTTCCTCTTTCTTTCTATTTCAACTGTATAATTTTTGATCTCCTGGGTTTTATTCCAGTTATTAATGAGTGAAATGACAAGACAGTAAATTTCTTTCTGTTCAAAAGGTTTTTTTATGTAGTAAATATCATTTTTTATCTCTTCTTTTATAGCGTCAAAGGATAAATCTTCCGGATAAGCGGTAACAATAATAATTATTATATCCTTATCAATTTCTCTTAAAGACATGGCAGTTTCCATTCCGTCAAGAATATTCATTCTCATGTCCAGTATACAGAGAGGTATTCTGTTTTCGGATTTATATTCACCATGAAAATATTCCAGAAGGTATATACCATCTTCAAAGGTCTGGATGGAAAATTTTTCACCGGTAAATATTTGCCTGTATATATCTAAAATATTTTCATCATCATCTGCTATAAGAATGTGATTATTATACATTGTTTATTGCACCTTTATTATCGTGACAACGGGTTACGGATGAAAAAATCATAGCCAGTAATCACTATGTTAAAAATTACGTCACTAACAGACATGACAGGAGCGGTCACAACCAGATATGAAAATAACAAACAGTGAAGCATAAGACTTCATCCTTTTCATATAAAATATTTACAAGGAATTTTAACGTTTAAAACGAATTTAGTCAATAGAAATTTATTGGGTGAAGAGTGAAGAGTGAAGAAGTTTTATTAAATATTAACAGATAACTCAATAATATATCCGGGAGGTTAAGTAGAAAAGTATTGCATCTACTAAAAAAACGTGAAAAATGTAAAGTTCAAAACAGGTCTTATATTACTTATACTGAATTTTCCCATAGGTTACGGTGGGCTTGCTGTTACAGGCGCTCTTGCAGCAAGTACAGAGAAACCTTTCTGGCTTTTAGTAGGTCTTGGATGTTACATTCTGTCCTGGATTATGATGGGAGTCGGCATTCTCCTTGCCGGAACAGAAGGAATAAAAACAGTAAAAAATATGTGGATGAAAATTTTCAAAAAATCTAAAAAGTGAAGAGTGAAGAGTGAAAAGTGAAATCACGCATTACGCATCACGCATTACGAAAATACCAATAACATGCTAATCTTCTCTCTTCTCTTCACCCTTTACCCTTCACCATAATAGTTTCTTATGAAATTTTCGACGGAATCTTCCCAGGAAGGTATTATAATATCCAGTTTACCTGCAATTTTTTCATTGCTCATAGCAGAGAAAGCCGGTCTCCTGGCCGGTAAATTAAAAGACTCTCTTGATACTGGATATATGAATTTATTAATTTTTAATGTTTTCATTATAAATCTTGCCCACTCATATCTTGAAGCATAACCGGAATTTGTCAGGTGATATGTTCCCGTAAGTTCGTGGCTCAATGCCTTTAACGTGACAGACACGATCGTTTCCGTATAAGTCGGTACAGATACTTCATCACAGGCAATATTTAAACTTTTACTCTGTTCGGACCATTTGAGGAGTTTATGAATAAAATTCTGTTCCCCTTCTCCAAAAACCCAGCTGAGCCTCAGAATCAAATATTTCTCAATTTCTTCTTTTAACAGAAATTCACCAAGATATTTGCTTTTCCCGTATTCATTCAGAGGTCTTACAGGATCATCTTCCATGTACAGACCATCGGTTTTCTGTCCGTCAAAAATATAATCACTGCCGTAATGAACCAGAAAAGAATTATATTTTTTTGAAGCAAAGGCCAGGTTTTTTACAGCGAGACTATTCACCCTGTAAGCCAGAGAAAAATTTTCTTCTGCAAGATCTACATAATTATATGCAGCACAATTTATCACAGCAAACGGTTTTAGCTGTTCGAAAACAGATAAAACATCACTTAAATTTCCTATATCCAGTTCATCTACATCAAAAGCAGAGGTGTCTCTTCCCTGTCTGTTCAGTTCTTTAACAAATGCTTTTCCAAGCTGGCCTTTTTTCCCGAAAATCAGATATTTCATAATCTATATAAACTCCTAATATAATCTATATTTCATTTCCTCCCGTCACGCGTTACACGTCACGCCTGTTCTTCCCTTCACTCTTCACGATTTGCGGTAATAAGTACCGCACCAGGTAAATTAGTAACCATTTTATCAGCTTCTGCCTGACAGGCTCTTACGAAGAAAAATAATTTGCCTTATATAATTTGTTTTACAGACAATAAGTTAACCCTTATTTAATTTTTTATACTATAGAAAAAACGAATTTTTCTTCTCCAGAGCCTGCCAGACAGAAGCTTTTTACGGATACCCTTTTACCTGTTACGATACTAAGATTTAACATAAACCTTATCCCATAAAGATTTCAGATAAGAAAGCTTTTTTTCTACCCAGGCCATATTATCTACATACCATTTCACAGTTTTCTCCATTCCTTCTTCAAATTTAACTGTCGCTTCCCATGAGAGAGCCGATTTAATCTTATCTGCATTTAAAGAATATCTGAAATCATGACCCGGTCTGTCTTTAACAAATTCTATCAAATCTTCCGATTTCCCGAGTATACGAAGTATAGATTTCACTGTGTCGATATTTTTTCTTTCCTGGGAACTTCCAATATTATAAATCTCTCCTTCTTTACCTGCCTCGATTATCTTCAATACTGCGCCGGCACAGTCAGATACATAAAGCCATTCCCTTACATTTTCCCCTTTTCCGTAAACAGGCACTGGTTTATCATCCAAAGCTTTAAGTATAACAACAGGTACAAGTTTTTCAGGGTACTGCCACGGACCGTAATTATTCGAAGGTCTGACTGTAATCACAGGTAATCCATATGTTCTGTAATAGGCTCTGCCCAGCATATCGGCAGAAGTTTTGCTTACAGAATAAGGAGAATTAGGGCTGAGAGGTGAGTGCTCAAAAAACTGCCCTTCTTCCCCTAAATCGCCATAAACTTCATCTGTTGAAATATTTATGAACTTTTTTATATTATACCCCCGGCATACATCGAGTAAAACCTGGGTACCTTTTACATTCGCTTCTATAAAAGGAGAAGCATCTACTATACTTCTGTCTACATGACTTTCTGCTGCCCAGTGGACAACTACATCCGGTTTTTCTTTAGAAAAGATATAATTTACAAATTCACTGTTATTTATATCTGCATGATAGAAAGTAATATCTTTTTCTACTTCCTCAAGTCTTTTTAAATCTGCCGCATAGGTCAGTTTATCTACAAGGACAATATTTTGTCCGGTTCTGGCACACTGTCTTATGAATTCACTTCCTATAAAGCCTGCTCCTCCTGTAACGAATATTTTCATAATTATGTATCTCCTTTGGTTCGTAATGCGTGATGCGTGATGCGTAATACGTAATGCGTAATGGGCGTTTATTTAAACGCCCCTACCGGTTTCACCGATCACTATTCACTGCTCACTGATAACTGGTCACTGATAAAACTCCAGTATCTTATCCACTACATAATCTTTCTGTTCTTTTGTAAGTTCCGTATAAACAGGCAATGCAATGGTTTCTTCTGCTATCTTCTCGGAAACTGGTAAATCACCCTTTTTATACCCCAGGTAACTGAAACATTCCTGAAGATGAAGAGGGACAGGATAATAAATTTCACAGCCTATTCCATTGGTCTGAAGATGTTTAAGGAGTTTATCTCTATTTCTGACTCTTATAACATACTGATTGTATATGGAATAATTATAATCTTCCACATATGGTGTTAAAATGGCTGTTCCTGAAAATCTTTCATTATAATATTTTGCATTTCTCCTTCTGCCGGAAGACCAGCTATCCAGATATTTCAGTTTGACGAGTAATATGGCAGCCTGAAGTGTATCGAGCCGGAAATTTCCTCCCACGATTTTATGATAATATTTCGGTTTTGCACCATGATTTCTTAATATCTCCAGCATATCTGCCAGTTCTTTATCCTGAGTAACAATCATGCCGCCGTCCCCGCATGCACCGAGATTTTTAGAGGGGAAGAAAGAAAAACATCCGAAATCACCCATACTTCCCGCTTTATAAGATATTTTATCTTTCTGATAAATAGCTCCTATAGACTGGGCTGAATCTTCTATAACCTTCAGGCCATGATTTCTGGCTATCTTCATAACAGGTTCCATGTTACACATCTGTCCGAAAAGATGAACAGGTATAATAGCTTTAGTTTTACCTGTTATCTTTTTTTCAATCTGCTCAATATCTATATTATAAGTTTTTTCATCTATATCAACAAATACAGGAATAGCACCGACTCTGTGAATACAACCGGCAGTAGCAAAAAAACTGTAAGTTGTAGTTATAACTTCATCACCCGGTTTAATTCCTGCTGCCATAAGGGCTGCAAGAAGAGCATCCGTTCCTGATGATACAGATACTGCATATTTAGCCTTACAATAATCTGCTATTTTTTCTTCCAGTTCTTTAACTTCAGGCCCTATGATAAATCTTTGATGTTCAAAAACCCTTTCTATAGCTTCCGTAACTTCATCTTTTATTGAAATATACTGTGCTTTTAAATCCAGCAGTGGTACATTCATAAACATAACTCCTTTTTTAAAATAATAAGTGAGAATACTCATCACCTGTACTCATTATTATAGTATATTTCATAACCTGTTAGAATTTAAATAATTCGTTATGCGTAAAGCGTAATACGTAATGGGTTAGTACCCCTTCGCATCACGCATCACGATTTACGCATTACGAGGTTATTATTATACATTGTTATGAAACTAACTATATATCGGCATAAATTATTCTACAGAAATGACTTCATTCCTTTTCATAGATAAACCTGAACCAAAAGCAAGAATAACAAAAAAGTAAATACCACTCTTAACATCTCCCATGACAAAATCTATCTGATTAAATATTAAAAATCCTGTGAGTCCTGCCATTATGCCGTATAAAATTTCTTTATATTCCATATCCCCTGATACTGATATACGGATCTGCCTGAATATATTAAAAAGAAACCATAAAAAAGCCATCAATCCCGGAAGGCCCATCTCTACAGCCATATTAAGGAAAAGATTATGGGCATGCCAGGGGCGGGAAACATCTTCAGGCAAAGCCTCTTCTCCGGGCAACATATAAAGAGGATATACATCATGAAAATTACCTATTCCAATCCCTGTCAGAGGATGTTCCCTTAACATCTTAAGAGATTTAACAAAAATAAATTGTCTCCCTTTATCTGAATAGTTATGAAACACGTAGGATTTTAACGTTTCTTTATGTAAAAATAACAGTAAAGATACACTTATTAGAGTCAAAACAATTAAAGGTATAAAGATAAATCTTTTCTTTTGACCGAGTAAATAAACTATCACAACTGCAGCAACTGCAAATCCAATCCAGCCTGCTCTGGAATAGGTGGAAATCAGACAAAAGACACCGCTTCCGGACAGTATAAGCAAGAGGATTTTATAAAAAAGATTAAGTTTTTTTAAAAACATAGCTCCGAAAATCACAGGTAATACAAGAACTATAGAAGCAGAAAAACTGTTTGGAAAAATAAAAAAAGAATTCAGCCTCCCTCTGTGTTCAACAGTTCCGTTCGAAAGAGTTACATCCATCCAGGTGCTATATCTATTGAAAATAAATTGTAATAAACCTGCAATAATTATAATGGAAAAGGATGTAATAACAAGGGAAAGTATTATTCCCCTGTGTTCAGGTTTAAATCTCATATAAATTACAATCAGATAAAACATAATAATAGCTATTATGGTACAGAGCAGAGCATTTAATGAAACATATCTGTTACGGGCAACAGATATGGAAATCAGCCCTGTCAGCAAAAGTAGTATAACAGGAAATTCAAAAGGAGTTCTCAAATAATTTTTAAGAGACCCGATAAGTATTATAAAACTGATTAAAGAAAACAAAAGGCCAAAGGCAGTAATATGATCGGCAGAAGGGGTAAAAAGAAATATCATAAAAATACCGGCACCGAACAATTTTACCCAGAAATTTTCAGAAAACACTTATTACCTCCTTATTCCAAACACTTAATTTCACATATTCGATTTAATACCGGGAAACCAGGAAAACCTGGAAAGAATTCTATAAAAGAGAAGAAAAAAACTGAGAGGCAATAAAAAGAGTCTTAAAAATAACCATATAAGCCCTGAAATTAATTCCATATTTATATCCACACCCTGCCTTATCAGGTTAAACCATGCCAGGGAAGCAAGGCATAAAAGAATTACCATAAAGATAATATTTTTCTTATTCTTCACCTTTTTTTCCTTTTTCTTTCTGAACATATAACTCACAGTGGCAGTAAACATATTTATAAAAAACCCCGGTTTAAAAGCTTCAATACAGGTAACAGGAAAAACTGTGAGAAAAAACAGAGGCCATCGCTGAAACCATCCAAGTCCAAGTAAAAACTCCATTTTATCAAAGTAAAAAAATCCGTCTGTAAAAAATTTAAATACTGCCATAAATGGAATTTTAACAAATAAACCATGAGTGAGAAAGTAAGGAACTCTGAGAAGAGTAACGGGTAAAATAAAGGAAAACCATATAAGAATAGTATAAGTGAATATAAATTTCAACACATAAATAAATTTTTCTTCCATAAATTTTTCTTCCATAAATTTTTCTTCTATAAATTTTTCTTCCATATATTTTTCATTTACTTCCCCTTTAACATAATTACGAAACATAAAACCGCAGAGTACCATTATCTGAAATAATATAAAAGACAGATCTGAAACAAAAAATGACACGGAAGATAAAGATTTAAGGATGACTATGACTATAAAACAGGAAGCAGAGAATATCAGCGGAAATATGTTTATATATTTTATATGAGAATCGTGAAGGGTGAAGAATGAAGGGTGAAGAGAGGATAATTTCTCATTCTTCGTTGTGACCACCCGGTCATGGATGTTAGATTTTAGAAATAGAGCTAAAATCAGATAAGATACATAAAAAAAGGAGAGGAAAAGACCAAAATTTCTTATATTGGATGCAATAAGTCTGAAATGGTCATTTACAGGTAAAGATTTCACATCTGTTCTACCGTAAACAAGATTAACCCAGTCAACTGTTTCTTTAATTAACAGAGGATCTATTATTTCGCTGGAATGATCTGTAAGAGGAGATATTACAAGTTTTCTCCCTGTATTTTCCTGGATATTTCCGGCTAATTCTCCTGTTTTCTGCTCTTTATATCCTGAAGATTCTCTCAGGGCATGAAGCATTTCTTCAGGAGGATGAAGAAGATCATAGCATCCGCAGGCAAGCAATATAGATGGTTTTACAGAGGGAAGTGTATAAATGGACATTCCGTAACTTATAACAGTTTTAACTTCAGGAACTCCTGTAGATGCAGTATATGCCACATCACCACCCCAGGAATGTCCCATAACGGCAATTTTAGACGTATCTACATCGTGTCTGCTTTTAAGGTAATCTATACCTGCCGTTATATATTCTGAAAAATCTATATTTCCTATCAATTTTGACACAGGTCGTTTCAATGAAGGCACAAGAACAGCATAACCGGCTCTACACATTTCCACACTGAAGGTGTGCATCATTTTCTGAGTAGAAACTACACCATGACATGTAATTACAACAGGAGATTTCGCTATTTTCGGAAGATATAGAATGGCATGAACATCATACCCGGAAGAGGTTTTATAGTAAACCTCCTCGATACTATAATCACGGAAGGTAAAAAGAAAGCTGAATAACGAGCCGGATAAAGCCAGTATGAGTCCTGCAAAAAAAATAACTTTAAAGGGATTTTTAACGGAAATATTTATAAAAATCCTTCCCCTCTAAATCTTGACGCGTGATGCGTAGCGCGAGGATTATTTACATTTTCAATGTAACCATACCATAATGGTAGCTATCACTACGTACAGCACCAGGTAAATTAGTAACCATTTTATCAGCTTCTGCCTGACAGGCTCTTACGA
>DAIOEN010000151.1:0-1508 GCA_036746235.1 Vulcanimicrobiota bacterium
ATATTACGGCTGCCATGTTCTCTCACGTCTATTCCTGCCCATAATTTACCTGTTAAAAGACCGAAGGGAACAGAACATAGAAGATAAGTTAAAACAAGAAAAACGGATAACAGCAACATACTAAGATCCCTCTTTCAATATAATCTTAATGGGTGCTCCTTCAAACCCAAAAGCCCCTCTGAGTCTGTTTTCCAGATATCGAAGATAAGAAAAATGCATAAGTTTTCTGGAATTCACAAATAATAATATAGTGGGAGGATTAACTTTTGGCTGGATTGTATAATAAACCTTAAGAGTCTGTCCTTTATACCCCGGAGGTGGCCTGTCGGCCAGAGCTTCTTTTACTACCTGATTTAAAACAGGTGTGGCAATTCTCTTTGAATTTTCCTCTGAAAGTTTTATGACTTCTGCAAACACTTCACCTATACCCCATTTATTAAGGGCAGATGTAAAAAGTATGGGAGAATAATCTACAAAATATAAACTCTCCTTTAAAAAATCAATATAATTTTCTCTTAATTTCTCCTTTTCTTTTTTAAACCAGGCATTAAAATTTTCTATATCATCTCTGTTACTGTATTCGTTCCTTTTTTTCTCCAGTATTAAATCCCATTTATTTACCACTACCAGACAGCCTTTACCTTCTTTTACAATCTTTCCTGCAATTTTTTTATCCTGTTCTGCCAGGCCCTGTTCCGCATCTACCACTAAAATCCCGGTGTCTGCCCTGTGAATAGACTTGAAAGCTCTTATTACACTGTAATATTCCACATCATCTGTTACCCTGCTTTTCCTTCTGATACCGGCAGTATCAATAAAGTTAAAATGCCTGTCCCCTCTCTCTATAAAGGTATCTATAGAATCCCTTGTAGTACCGGGTTTATCATCTACAATAACCCTCTTTTCACCTAAAAGAGCATTTAAGAGTGAAGATTTACCTACATTCGGTCTGCCCACTATGGCAACAGATATGGTATCATCAGGATAGGATACCTCTACCTCTTCCGGTAATCTAACTACTATTTCATCAAGGAGTTCTCCTATACTAAGTCCATGTTCTGCAGAAATATTCATTACATGTTCAAAGCCAAGGCCATAGAACTCATAAGTATCTCTTTCAGTCATTTCCCCTTCAACCTTGTTTACAACCAGAATTACAGGTTTATTGGATTTTCGTAATCTGTGAGATATTTCCATATCGGAAGGACATACGCCTTCTCTACCATCTACCAGGAAAATAATCAGGTCTGCCTCTTCTACTGCCAGATTTACCTGCAGCGTTATTTCTTCTTTCATATTATCTTCTTTATCAAATTGAAGTCCTCCCGTGTCAATCAACATAAACTGTCTCCCGACCCATTCACATGGTCTGTAAAGACGGTCTCTTGTAACACCGGGGACATCATCTACTATAGCCACTCTTTTAGCAAGAAGTCTGTTAAAAAGAGTGGATTTACCCACATTTGGTCGCCCGACTATTGCAACAACTGATTTCATTTATTCACACC
>DAIOEN010000151.1:1608-6122 GCA_036746235.1 Vulcanimicrobiota bacterium
TAATTTTCTTATATCATGGTTCATAGTATGAACGGAAATATAAAGAGGAGATAATCTCAGATTAACTATTCTCTTTAAATCAGCTTCTTTTATATTATTCAGAGTTATAAAATTTCCATATAAAAAAGAAAGCCTGTAATCATCATCCTTTATATAAACCTGTTGTCTCATGCCTTTCGGAGTCTGATCGACAAAACAGAAAATACATCTGTTCGTACATTTATGAAGTCCGTCAAAGAGATCTTCCGTAAAATCTATACCGAGTCCTTCGTCAGGATCTTTTTCAATATCTAAAATCCACTGTTCACCGTCTCTTTCCACAAGTATTTCCAGTATATCATCTGAAACAAGAAAACGGTAATCGATTATATCCTTCATAGTCTGGCCATTTATTTCCAGTATAATATCATCGGCACGAAGATCTAATTCTTCTGCAATGGAGCCGGGGGAAATTGATTTCACAACAGCTTTAGCTTTTTTCGCCATAATTATCTCCCGTCACGCGTTACGCGTCACGATTATTAACATTCCTTAATTCTATCAATTACTTTATCTATCAACCATTCAGGTGTGGAAGCACCGGCAGTAATACCGACCTTTACATTATTGAAAAACCATTCTTCTTTTATTTCATTATCTGTTTCTACATGATATGCAGTAATACCTTTATTACGGCACATAGTGACGAGTTTATTTGTATTTGCGCTGTTGTTACCGCCTATAACAACCATGAAATCTACCTTTTCAGCAAGTTCACAGGCAGATTTCTGTCTTTCTTCCGTAGCGGAACATATTGTATTAAAACTTCTCAATTCAAAAGTTTTATCTATAAGATATGACACAACAGCAAGAAAAATTTCTCTTTTCTGTGTCGTTTGAGATAAAAGAGCTGTATGACGGTCTGTGTGTATCTTCTCTAAATCTGAAATATCACTGACGATAAAAGCTTCCGGCGCATATCCGAGAATTCCTCTGACTTCAGGATGTTCTTTTTCTCCTGTTATAATAACCTGATAACCTTCTTTATAAAGTTTATCTGCCAGAGATTGAACTTTTCTGACATAGGGACAGGTAGCATCAACTATATTCAGTCCCATAGAAAGGGCTTTATTATATTCCTCGGGAGAAATCCCATGAGATCTTATAATCAGGGTTCCCTGTGTAATTTCATCGGGACTTTCTATAACTATGGCTCCCATATGAGCAAGTCGCTGTACTTCCTGAGGGTTATGAATGAGATTACCCAGTATAAAAACTTCTTTATCTTTCTTAAGAGACTCTTCTGTCATACGAACAGCTCTGTTTACACCGAAACAGAATCCCATCTTCGAAGCTTTTATAATCTGAATATTTTTCATCTCAGAGGTCTTGACTTCAGCTTTTTACGTATATACCGTAAAAAGCTCCCGTCACGCGTTACGCGTTAAGCGTCACGCTCTATCACTTTCATAGAAATACTAAAAATTTTTTCCACTACATCATTTACATTTTTATCTGTACAATCAACTTCTATTGCGTCAGAAGCTTTCATGAGAGGGGAATCTTTTCTCGTAGAATCGATAAAATCTCTTCTTTTTATTTCCTCCAGAACTTCATTAAAGGTAATAGTTTCACCTTTATCTAAAAGTTCTGCATGTCTTCTCCTTGCTCTTTCTTCCGGAGAGGCAGTAAGGAATATTTTCACTTCACTGTCAGGTATAACTACAGTAGTAATATCTCTCCCTGCCATGATAATACCTTTATTTTTTGCCATATTTTGCTGAAGTTCTACAAGTACTTTTCGAAGAGAACTTATAGAGGAGACTAAAGAAACATTCTGACGTACCAGTGGTTCCGTTAAATGTCCGGTAACATCGGTATCATCAAGAAAAACTGCATAACCTGAAGGATTATTTTCATGAGGAAATATTTCAATTTTTGTATTTTTTGCCATATCTGAAATTTTCTCCTCATCAAGAGGGTCTATACCATATATTAAAGCCTTCCATGTAATGGCTCTGTACATGGCTCCTGTATCTATATAGGCATATTTCATCTTTTTTGCAAGCAATCTCGCCACTGACGTTTTACCTGAAGCAACAGGGCCGTCTATGGCAATATTTATTTTTTCCAAATTTTCCACCGTTCTTTCGTAAAATAAGTGAGTCGTGAGTAGTAGGGGCAAGGGTGTTCGCCCGGTACCGATGAAAACACGCATTACGAACCACCCGTCACGCGTTACCCGTCACGGGTCACGAGAATCTACCTCTCTCCCTGAATACCATCAGGTCTTTTAGGTGAGATAACAACAAAAACAGGATTGGTAAGATATTCATTTGCTACCCTTACGATATCTTCCTTTGTAACTTTCTGTATTAAATTGGGATAATCAAGGTAATACTGATAGCCTGTGCCGAGAATTTCATAAAGACCGAGATTATAAGCCTTACTCCTGACTGTTTCTTCATTTATATAATACTGGCCTATTCTATAGGTTTTCATAATGTCAATTTCTTCATTTGTAATTTTTCCCTGTCTTATATCTCTGACTTCATCAAGGATAGCTTTTCTGCTTTCATTTACTTTACCTGGAGTTGTGGCTATAAATGCGACCATACGTCCCGGCCCTATAGTAGGGCTCATAAAAGAACCGAGATCATAAGCAAGGCCTTTCTTTTCACGCATTTTGATCCACATTCTGGAATTCATGCCTCCTCCTATAACCAGTTGAAGAACTTCCATAGCGGGGAAATCAGGAGATAAAATACTGGGAGCAGGATAACCAAGGAAGAACCATCCTGCATCACCGCCGCTGGCTCTGTAATCTTCTCGCCAGAGAAGGGGTTTCGGTTCATCAGGATTATAAAGAACAGGAGGCGTACTGTCAGGTAAACCGGCAAAAGCTGTTTTTACTTTCTCTAATGCAGATTTAACATCAACCTTGCCTGCAATGGATACAACAATATTCTTTGGAACATAGTTTGCACTATAAAATTTTATTATATCTTCCCTTGTAAATTTCTCGATATTCTCCCTCACACCTAAAGCAGGACGTCCGTAGGGATGTCTCTGATAAAGTGTGGCGTTGAACATATCGTTTAACCTGGAAAAAGGTCTGTTCTGCTGCTTTTCCATTTCAAGAAGAATATTCTGTTTTTCTTTATCTATTTCTTCCTGGAGAAAAGCAGGATGGAGTATTATATCTGATATAATTCTGAGATCAGTATCAAAATATTCGGAAGTGCTTACAATATAATATTCGGAATAATCCTGGTTACTTATTGCCTGAATTGTTCCTCCCAGGGATTCTATTTCCATATTTATATCTCTGGCACTTACAGTGTTTGTTCCTCTGAGCATTAAAGGAGTAATTAAACCACTGATACCGGCCTGAGCCTTTTCTTCATTCATTACGCCTGTTTTTACAAAAACCTCTATAGCAGTAATATCCTCATCAACAGGCTGTATAAGAACAGTCATGCCGGTCGGAAGTATTTCTTTATGTACCGTTTCAATAGCAAAAGAGCAGGTCATTGAGAAAATTATAAAAACTATAATAAAAAATGCTTTTTTCAACAGTAAAACTCCTTTCACAGGTTGCCAGGATTATTTCAAAACGGCTATTGTATAATTACCGGCTCCGAAATACTTCTTTGCAACTCTCATTATATCTTCCTGAGTTACTTTGCGAATATTCTGAACATAGGTTTTTGAAAAATCTACATTATCGGCAAGTATTTCGTAATAACCATAGGTTCCGGCAAGACCGTCAGCAGTCTCATTTCCGAATATATAACTGCTTTCCAGTAAAATTCTGGCTCTGTTCAATTCTTTTTCGCTTACAGGTTCTTCTGCAAGTCTTTTGAACTGCTCTCTAAGTTCCTCTTCAAGTAAAGACACCTTATTTTTATCAGTAACTGCCCATACATAAAAAGGGCTGGGATAACGACTTGTAAGATAAACAACCTGCAGTTCATCAGCCAGTTTTTTTTCTTCTTTCACTTCTCTGGCAAACCTGGAGCTTTCTCCCCAGCCAAGTAAAAAAGCCATAACATCTACAGGACATATATCTTCAGGATTATCTAAAATCCCCGGTCCCTCAAACCCGAATATAACTGTTGCCTGAGGAAGTCCCATATCATCCTGAACCCTGCGCACTTCAGAAAGAGGTTCATCAAGTGATACTTTAAGAGGTGGAACTGTAGCATTTTCAAATTTAGAGAAAATATCTTTAACCTGAGGAAGTATTTTATCTGTTTCAAAATCTCCGACTATAACAACACACATATTATTCGGTCTGTAATAACTCTTCTGGTATTTAATAAAATCTTCTCTTGTTATTGCATTAACAGTATCTTCATAACCTATGACAGGCCATTTATAAGAATTTTTCTCCATAAGAGTACTGACAAACATATCAAAAATATAGTTTTCAGGATTATTTACAGTACTTCTGAGTTCTTCAAGAACTATACTTCTTTCCAGATCCATTTCTGTAAACTGTGTATTTATAACACCTTCTGCCAGTAATTTCA
>DAIOEN010000151.1:6222-17682 GCA_036746235.1 Vulcanimicrobiota bacterium
TCCAGATCCATTTCTGTAAACTGTGTATTTATAACACCTTCTGCCAGTAATTTCAGAGCATCCATGGCATATTTTTTATTAACCACAAAATAATACTGTGTATAATCCTTTGAAGTAACGGCATTTACCGTGCCACCCCATTTTTCTATTGTGCGGTTTATCTCTCCTACTCTTACATCATTGGTGCCACGGAAAATCATATGTTCATAAAAATGAGAAATACCGCGAATACTTTGAGGTTCATATATTGAACCACATCTGACCCATATATGAATCGATATTAAAGGATTGTCATGTTTTTCATGGGTTAACACTACAAGGCCGTTATCAAAAACAGTACGTTTCATATTTGCATCAGGCATATCAGCCATTGCAGCAACTGCGAGGAAATACAATAGAAAACAAACAAAAAAAATCTTATTTAATATTTTCATAATCTTTCTCTCCTTTTTTAAGGATAAAATAAAATACCCGCTTTATGGCGGGTATTTTATTATAGCCCCAGGGGAATTCGAATCCCCGTTACCGACGTGAGAGGCCGGCGTCCTAGGCCACTAGACGATGAGGCCATGCTACCTGCCAGTGGAGGACTCGAACCCCCACAAACAGATCCAGAGTCTGCTGTCCTACCATTAGACGAACTGGCATCAAAACTTAATTTCAATTGATTATACAGAAAACTTTTCTAAATGTCAAGAAATTTGACCACGATTTTCAAGATTTTTAAAAGAGATTTTCAGGACTGTTTAATTACCGGAATTACTCATCAGGAGTTTTATCATTTACTATTATTTTATCCCTGTCTTTAATAGATTTATCAAAGTCTTTTGCTAACTCTTCAAAAGTTTTTCCGTAAACCTTCTTAAATGCTCTGTCCATATCTTCTGCCACCCAGACCTTCTTAAAAAGTCCGAGTCCGTATTTACTTATTAAAAAATCAACAAAAGCAGCACTTTCTTTAAAGGAAATCTCACCGGGATAATGATAAAAATCATTTTTCAGTGTTATGAGAGGAACAAATTTCCCGTCATTTTTCAAATCTATGACATTCTGTTCAAAATTTTCTCCCATTGAAGAAAGAAATTCGGCAAATCCCCGGTGAAAAAAGGGCTCTCTGTTTCTGGTTTTACCTGTATAAAAAGAAAGAACCATGCCTATCTGTATGCCGGGAGGTTCTTTCTCTTCCGTACCGTATAAACTGTAAATCTGTTTTACCTGGGGCCGGGAAAAACCCGGATCTACTCCCATAATCTCACGGGCCTTTTCTACAGACGGAAAAAGATAACATTGTATTTTATCATTCACTCCAAGACCGAGAAAGGTACTTATTTCTGAATATTTCTTCTGGTATTCCATAGAAATTTCATCTATGTTTCTATCTGCTATACCGCCTTCGGGATAGGAAAAAACAAAATGCAATGTTTCCTTATGTTTCCACTGTACGAGAATTTTTCTCCCGTAAGCTTCCTGAAGAGAATTTCTAGTTGTATTCAATTTTATTGCACTGTCGTATTCTTTAAATGCCCGATCGTATTCTCCTCTTTTTTCATAGATTTCACCCAGACAAATCCTGGTCCATGCCTCAATCCAGGCTTTTTCGGGAGCAAGAGAAAGGGTCTTTTTCAATTCTTTAAAGGATTTTTCATAGTCTCCCATTTCAAAAAATAATCTCCCCACAGCAGAACGATATTCAGGATTATCAGGCTCCTTTTTTACAGCTTCCTGAAACAGTTCCAGAGCTTCAGGATATTTATTGAAATTACCTGACATCCAGATATTATAACCTTTTCGCGTAATTCTATCCAGTTCGGAAGAATAGGATGGAGAAAAGACCATAAAGCAAAAAACTACCGAAAGAAAAACAATCATTCTTAACCTCATAAATACAATCACCTCAAAAATTAATTTCTATTTTGCAGGATAAAGTCCTTTATCTGTAAAATATTTAAACCAGATTAATTCAAAACAATTACTATAGAATGTTATATAAAAAATTATGAAAGTCAGAACAACAGCCACTATAACTGAAAATCTATCTCTCTGTAAGATCATTCAGTCTTCACTATAAACATGAAAACAGGAAATAATCCATACAACATATCAGAAAAATACAGACAACCTGCTTATATAATGTTACTCATTATAATTACTTTAATTACTTTCTGCAATAGTTTTTATCATGATTTTGCATGGGAAGACGAAAGAGATATAATAAATAATCCTTATATAAGAAGCCTGTCTGCAGAAAATCTCAACCAGATACTATTTAAGAAATATGACACGAGTATATATCAGCCCGTATCGGGGATAACTACATTGTTTGCATATCAACTATGGGAATTAAACGCCATGTACTATCATATATGGAATGTAGTTATTTATATAATTAATGTAATACTCATTTATTTCTTTATCCTGTCAATAACAAAAAACCGGGAAAAATCATTTCTTACTTCATTATTTTTTTCCGTTCATCCCATACACAGCGAAGTAGTATCGGCAATCTTCGGAAGCTGTTATATATATTCCTTTATTTTTCTTATGATGTCATTTCTCTGTTTCATCAAATATGTCCGCTCGGAAGAAAAAAAAATATTTTATTACATCTTATCTATTTTTCTTTATTTTATCTCTATCATGACAAAAGAATACGGACTGGCCTTATTTCCTCTGTTCATGTTATATGATTTCACCTTTGTGAATGAGCTTAATCTAAAAAATCTGTCTAAAAGATATAAGTTATATATTCCCTTTATAGCAATTTCTATATTTTCTTTATATACCTTCATGAATTTTACCACAAGGGTTCACGCTGTTTCAGGGTTAAGTCGTTTTTTTCACTTTCTCATGGATATTGAAATATTTACTGTATTTTACCTGAAAAATCTTATTTATCCTTACGGATTAAATCCTATGTATAACATTAAAGGATTATATTTAAGTTTTCTAATCTTATCAATATGCGTGTTTTTACTGATAATATTCTCACTGGTAATTACATGGAAAAGAGCAAAAGATATTTTTTATTTTATAGTATGGCTCGTAATTACATTAGTTCCTTATACACATTTCATAGTGCCTGTAACTTATGTTGCAGCAGACAGATATATTTACGTGGCATCTCTGTCATTCTGCTTTTTCCTGTCTTTAATTATCACCGGATTATATAATTTCAGAGAAAAGAGAATATATAAAATAATATCTCTATCCTTCTTTATACTCATCACAATATGGTATATGACTCTTACTGTAAGCCAGAACAGAATATGGAAAAACAGCACGGTTCTATGGACCTATGTTACAGAACTTGATCCCGAATATAAAGACAATGGCCTTTCTTTAAAGTTTATGGGCGATACATATTTTAAATCCCGTGATATGGAGAATGCAATAAAATATTATGAAAAATCTCTCAATTATAATGAAAAAGACGGTAATTTAATATTTTCACTGGGAATAGCTTATATGGCGAAAGGTGATTATAATAAAGCCGTAGATTATTTAGGAAAGGCAAAAAAAATAGATCCTTCCAATATTCTAATATACAACAATCTTGCTGTAATTTATATAAAAAATGGATTATATGATAAAGCTGTAGAAGAGTATAAAAAATCTCTTGAATTTGATCCACAACAGGAAGATGTTAAAGAGAATCTACATATGTTACTAAAAAGCGAGCCGTGAGTAGTGAGTAAGTTACTATTATTTTCCCCCTTCACTCTTCCCCCTTCACTCTTCACTCTTCACTTAAATCCTTTATATCCTTTGAGAATCTGACTCCTGTAAAACGGTAAATATAAACAGGTTCATCTTCGCTTATAGAGGCTCTCTTTTTTGCCCATCCAATTTCATGTTCAAGAGTGGGAGCCTCGCCGGGAAGCATAACACCTTTTTTCTGACCGTCACATGTTTCTACAAGTACCCCATGAACAAGGGGATCTATTTCCTTTTCAGGATTGACTACAGGTGTTATTGTCCCTACAACGGTTACAGTTATATGTAACTTTCTGAATTCTTCAATTGAAACAGGAGGAAATCTGCTGTCCCTGCTTATTGCTCCGATAGCAGAATTTATTATCTCTTCTTTCAGGGTTGCATATACAGGCCAGATTGTCCCCCTGCAGCCCCGAAGGACGCCGTATTTTTCCAGAGTTACAAAAACACCGCATTTTTCATTCATTACCCATGAAAGTTTCGATGAAGGACTATATGTTTTTCCCTCTTTAAGCCATGCGAGAATAGTATTTACTGCAAGATTTAATATTTCATCCTGAACCTGAGGATTATCCCTGATAGTTTCCAGAATATTGTTTTTTCCTTCACTGTCAAAGGAATAAAGGGGGATGTTTAGGGAAAGAAACAGGAAAAGAAAAACAATATAATACGTGAGACGTGAGACGTGATGCCTGAGCCATGAGAGATAATACATATTAGTCACATCCTGTTACTGAAATTCATAACCTCTGTCTCTGAATATGGAAATAAGTTCTGGCAGTATGTCTGATGTTTCTTTTACACCGTCATGAAGAAGGATTATTTCTCCGTCTCTTTTAAGTTCCCCGAGAATCCTCTCCGCAATTATCTGCCTGCCGGGCCTCTGATAATCCAGAGGATTTATTGTCCAGAGGAGGATTTTTAAATTCATAGCCACAGCAATTTCTTCTGTAAGTTTATTTACATGACCTCCCGGAGGCCTTAATAACAGAGGTCTTTTTCCTGTAAGCTTATATATTACATCAGAGGTGTCTGAAATTTCCTTTATTATCTCCTTTTCAGAGAGCTCCGTAAAATCTATATGATGATATGAGTGTATACCCAGGTTGTGTCCGAGAGCAAAAGCTCTTCTGACAGAGGAAGGATATTTTTCCGCCTTTTCACCTGAAACAAAAAAAGTGGCTTTAACATGTTCTTTCTCAAGTATATCCAGAAGATCATCAGAATCTTCTCCTCCAGGGAAATCATCGAAGGTAAGACTCATTTTTTTTACAGAAGAAGAATTTCTATGTCTTTCTTCCATCAAATATTTAATAGAAGAATAGAGAGTGACAGTACCGGGATATCCTCTGAATTTATATCTTATAATCCCTTCTTTATCCAGTATGAAAAGAGTTGGCACATTATCTATAGAATAAACAGCACTGACATCTTTTTTTATATCCAGAAGAATGGGATAATAAATAAGATCTTTTTTCTTTTCCACCATCATGTCAAGCTGACCGTCAATACTTACAGAGAGTATATCAAAGGATATATCGGGGAAATCTTTCTTCAGAGCATAAAATCCCTCTGCTTCTTCCTGCCATGTATCACACCAGAAGGCACAGAAATTTAATATTATGATTTTTTTTCCGATAAAATCAGATAATTTTACAGACTTTCCTTCAGTAGATCTGAGTGTAAAGTGCGGGGCTTTCATCCCTGTGCAGGGAGTAATAAAATTTCCGTAAACAGAGAAAGAGAGGAAAGTGAGAAATAAAAAAGTGAGAAATGAGACTGAAAATATCTCATTTCTCACTGTTCGCCGTTAAATGGCTTTCATAACCTTGCCTGATTTCAGACAACGGGTGCAGACCTTAATTTTTTTCCTTCTTCCAGGCACTTCTGCCTTTACATTCTGAAGGTTTACATTCCATTTTCTTCTGGTCTTTCTTTCGGAATGGCTCACATTATTCCCGCTCATAGGAGCCTTCTTGCAGATTTCACATACTCTGGACACAAATAACACCTCTTTATATATAAACTTTCAGCTTTCAGCTTTCAACTTTCAGCTTTTTACTCTGTAAAACATAAACCTGATTATTATATCACGTAGAAAATTAATTGGCAATAAATAAATTTAATTATTGGATAAATTTTCATCTAAACATCCATTGAAGCCTGTCTTCTTTCCTGTCAAGCCTTGTAATGCCGCATTCGTGCGCTTCTTTTACAGCCTGAGCATATTCTGTATCTGTCGGCCTTCTGCCCATGGCTTTCACCTTTTTTGCTTCAAAACATGGACGGTATTGATCCATTATATTTACATAAGTATTTCCTGATAACTCTTTAGCAATAAAGGTCATAACATCTTTTGTTCCTGCCATGCGTTCCGGTAAAACAAGATGTCTTACAAGTATACCCTTTTTTGCCAGTCCTTTTTCATCCATAACAAGATCACCTGTCTGTCTGTACATTTCTCTGAAGGCTTCACAGGCTCTCTCTCTGTAATCCCCTGCATTGACCAGTTTTAAGGCCACATCTCTATCCCAGAATTTAAAATCAGGCATATATATGTCCACTATAGAATCAAGTAATTTTATCATATCCTCTCTTTCATAACCTCCGCAGTTCCACACTATCGGTATAGAAAGACCGGCTTTTGCAGCTATTTTTATTCCATGAATTATGTGAGGCATATAATGGGTGGGAGTTACGAAATTAATATTATGACACCCCTCTCCCTGAAGCTCAATCATCATGTCTGCAAGTTCGTTCGGAGTCCTGACAGAACCTCTCTCCAGATGACTTATGTCGTAATTCTGGCAGAAAATACATTTTAAATTACAGTTTGCCAGAAATATTGTCCCCGAACCGCCGCGGCCGACGAGAGGACTTTCTTCTCCGTAATGGGCTCCGTGGCTTGAAACTACAAGTTTATCATCTGCTCCGCAGTAACCTCTCTGCCCTTTCAGACGATTTACCCTGCAGTTTCTGGGACATAAAGTGCAACTTTCCATTATTTTATAAGCTTTATCAATTCTTTCCTGAAAAGTGCCATCCTTAATTAACTGTTTATATGAAGGCCATAACATAAAAATCACTTCCAAATTTTTTTGATAGTTTCTGGCTGACAGTTATAACTATGTAATAAATTATACAAAAAAAATCAACCTTTATCCAGGTAAAATTAGTAAAATGTGAAAGGGTTTTTATTTCTGAAAAGAGAATGTCTTATGACGCAAAAATCTGTTTTATATGAGGTGCTTCAGTCAAAATGTCTTTTTTAAATTTTAAAAATAAAATGAAAAGTGAACAGATACCTGATATTGTTATTAAAAATTTTGAATATTATTATAATCAATTAATAGAAGGAGAATCAGGTTTAATTTCTGATAATTCTATCAATCCTGTAAAAAATTTACCTGACACAGAAACTTTTCCCGCAGGTCTGAGAGAAACAGGTAACAGGGCTCTGAAGAAAACAATTCTCCTAAAACTGAACGGCGGCCTTGGAACAGGTATGGGCCTTGATAAAGCAAAATCTATCCTGAAAGTTAAAAATGATCTCACCTTTCTGGATATAATAGCATCTCAGGCTATGATATGCAAAATACCTCTCATGGTTATGAACAGTTTTGCTACAGATAAAGACAGTTTAGAGGTATTAAAAAAATATAAGTTTCAAAACAATATACCACAGAGTTTTTTGCAGAACAGGGTTCCGAAAATCAATCAGGAAGATTTATGTCCTGCCCTGTATCCTGATGCACCGGATCTGGAATGGTATCCACCCGGTCATGGGGACATATATAGTTCCCTTGTTACAACAGGCATACTGGATATATTGTTGAACAAAGGATATTTATATATGTTCGTAGCAAATGCAGATAATCTGGGAGCAGTTATGGACACGTCAATTCTGGGATATTTTGCAGAAAAAGAAATTCCTTTTATGATGGAAGTTGCCGACAGAACAGAAGCAGATAAAAAAGGAGGGCACCTTGCAGCTATGAAAGACGGGCAACTTGTTCTGAGAGAAGTGGCTCAATGCCCTGCTGACGAACAGGAAAGCTTCCAGGATATAAAAAAATATAAATATTTCAATACAAACAATCTATGGATCAATCTTTCATCATTAAAAAATCTGATGGATAAACAGAATAATATTCTTGGCCTTCCCATGATCTGTAACAAAAAAACCGTTAATCCCTGTGACAGTAAAACTGCACCTGTCTATCAGCTGGAAACAGCTATGGGAAGCGCTATTTCCGTATTTAAAAACTCGCAGGCAGTGAGAGTTCCCCGCAAAAGATTTGCTCCTGTAAAAAGAACAAATGATTTACTTGCCATAAGATCAGATGCATTTATCATTACAGAAGATTTCCAGATAATTACCAGCCCGGAAAGAAAACTTCCTCATATAATTATAGACCTGGATTCACATTATTATAAAATGATTTCTCAGTTAGAAGACAGATTTCCCTCCGGTTCTCCTTCCCTTCTGGAATGTGAAAGATTGACAGTTCAGGGAGATGTAAAGTTCGGCAGAAACATAAATTTAAAAGGGAAAGTAAAAATTATGAATAAAAGAAACTGCCAGGTTTTTCTTGAAGATAATCTGACTGTCGAAGGAGATTTTGTTATAACATAAGATGATTGAAGAAAAGAACAATATACAACTGGTTCCAAGGCTTGGACTGGCCACTACAATTCTCATAGTTATAGGTGCCGTTATAGGGTCAGGTATCTTTCGAAAACCCGGTGTTATGGCATCACAGCTCGGTTCTCCCGAATTGCTTCTTCTTGTCTGGCTGGTAGCAGGTATAGTTACATTTTTCGGTGCCCTCACCAATACGGAGATTGCAGGTATGATTACTGAAACAGGAGGGCAATATATTTATTTTCAAAAAATGTACGGAGATTTTTTTGCCTATCTTTACGGATGGTCAATGTTTGCCGTTGTTCAAACAGGTTCTATTGCTTCCATAACCTACGTATTTGCCGAATACTCCCAGTATTTCTTTACACTTCCCAGATTTGCGGAAAGTACCGAAAAATATTTCGAAATATTTATTCCCTTTATAGGCTATATCTATCCCCTGCAGAATATAGGAGTCAAATTACTGGCTATACTTGTAATTACTTTACTGACTGTTGTAAATTATTTCGGTATCATTTTCGGAGGAGGAGTTTCTGCATTTTTTACTACTATGAAGATTCTTGCCATTTTAATTCTTGCAGTGGCAGGCTTTATATTCGGAAACGGTTCTTTCAGTAATTTCACAATCCACTCTGCAGGACATACGGATATTCCTGTAATCCTTGCAATAACAGCAGCTCTGTCAGGAGCATTCTGGGCTTATGACGGATGGAATAATATTACATATATTGCGGGAGAAGTAAAAAATCCTCAAAAAAACATACCTCTTGCACTTTTCTATGGAACTCTTACGGTAATAGTAATTTATATTATGATCAATCTTGCTTATTTATACATACTTCCCGTTGATATCATGTCGAAATCAAAGTTAGTTGCCGCAGATACGGCAAAATCTTTCCTGGGAGATCTCGGCACAGCCTTTATCGTTCTTGCCGTTATGCTCTCTACATTCGGAACATCAAACGGTTCTATTATGGCATCGGCCCGTGTATATTTCGCCATGGCAAAGAAAAAGGTTTTTTTTCCGTCTCTCGGAACAATTCACCCGAAATTTCATACACCATCTGTATCACTGGTTGTCCAGTCCCTGTGGGCAAGTATCCTTATTCTGAGCGGAACCTTCGATACTATTACAGACATGCTGATTTTTGTGAGCTGGATTTTTTACGGACTCGGTGCTTTCGGAGTTTTTATATTAAGAAAAAAAATGCCTGATACTCCCAGGCCGTATCGTGTGCCGGCCTATCCATTTGTTCCTGCCATATTCGTCCTCTTCTCCGCCTTTTTCGTGTGTATTACTTTATATAACGATATCAATAATTATATGATAAATAATTTCGCCCCCGGAGAACCAAGGATAATAAAATCCTTATTCGGACTTCTTTTTGTCGCCATGGGAATTCCTCTCTTTGTCTATTTTAAAAAGAGAACAGGTATTCGTAATGCGTAATGCGTAATGCGTGATCCGTGATCCGTATTTTATCTCCAGGGCATTTTATAAAATGCCCCTACTACTTCACCTTTCACTTTTCACTTTTCACCTTTCACTTTTCACGACTCCCCATCAATCTCCTTTATCTCTTCTTCCCATTTTTTATAAAGTTCCTCTATGAACTTTCTATAATCCACTTCTATTCCAAAACCTTTGTTCATTAAAAAATTAAATATATAATCATGATAAATCTTTTCCCACTCATATTTTTCATACCACATTTCAAGTATTTTATATTCAGGAACAACCGGTCCGGGCCACTGTCCCCTTGATTGTATTTCAGACAACTCTTCCTGCAATTTCTGAAACAGCTCCGGCTTATTACAATCATATTTATGTTTAACATATAAAAGTAACCATATGGCACAGGCCATAATCTTCTCATTTACGGAATGAACAGGTTCCTTTACTACTCCAGATGTTATATATTCTTTCAGTTCAATTAAAACGGCTTTTGCTTTCTCAATAGCTTTATAAAGTTCCAGTATCTGCACCATATCTTTTATTTTCAGCTCAAGTTCTCTTCTCTCCGCTCTTTCATCTCTGAGATCCCCGGCAAGATCATGGATAAGTTTTAAATAATAATCCTTATTCTGAATATAAGGAAATTCAGAGTTTAAAATCATGGCAAGTTCTTTATCTGAAACTCTTTCTTCCAATAAAAAACAACCTTTCGCTGAAATCGTTATGCAGATGGTATAAAAAAATTACTTTAAAGTGGCACCGCAGATTATGCAGAATTTCTGCCCTTCTTTAAGAGGTTCGCCACATTCACAGATTTTTTCACGTTCTTCATCTATCTTATGTTCTCCGTCTTCATAAGTGGTTCCTGTAGAACCGGTATCTTTTGAAATTTTATCTGTTTCAGGAACATCTTCATTATTTCCATAAAAAGTTTTTTCTTTATATTCTGCTTTATTTCTTATTTTATATATAATAAATAAATAAACTACGGCAATAACAATGGCAAGAATACCGATAAAAGTCTCTACACCCTGTCCCCAGCCCATATGCTTTGAGAGTTTATAAAGAAGTTTTAAAAAATGAAATATATCCATAAAAAACCTCTATTCAAGAGAAATACCGCAGGTGATACAGAAATTCTGTCCCGGTTTAATATGCTCACCACAGACACAATACATCCTCTTTTTAGCAAATTCTTTTCTTTTTTCAGAAACTATCACAGGGATAGCTTTATCCTTTATATCTTTTTCATCATAGCCATTGATAAGACAGACGCCAACGATGAATATCAGTGCCGAGAAAATAACAAGACCTGAAGAAAAAATTCCTTTACAGAGTAAGAAAAAACTAAATTTCACCATAAGAAGTCCTATTATTTCTACAGTCCACGTAATACCTGAAATAAAAAGACCGGCAGGGATTAAAAAAGCTATGGCAGTGAAACAGCCAAGCATCTGGGCAGAAGTGTCATCAAGATTTTTTTCAGGCCATTTCTTTTTGTAAGAATTTCCTATCCATTGTCCGATATGGAAGAGAAACAGAATAGCATGCACTACAGGCATAACAGTAATTATCGGTTCGTGACGCGTAACGCGTAACGCGTAACGGGTGGAACCAATCCATTCTCCCTTAAAAATTATTTTCC
>DAIOEN010000152.1:0-17600 GCA_036746235.1 Vulcanimicrobiota bacterium
AGCCTGCCAGGCAGAAGCTTTTTACGGATACCCTTTTACCTGTTACGGTACTGAGCTAATCATTTATTGAGTTGAGATAGATAACGCATATAATCTTTTCATGACGCGTGATACTATAATCGTGACGCGTAATTTTCACCCTTCACCCTTCACCCTTCACTTTTCACTAACCCATACCACTCCGGTATATAATCTCTGGAAACTCCACCGAATGTTACAGTTTGCCCTTCTTCGTAGGATTTACGGGCAAACTCTGTACTTAACTGTGTCATTTCTTTCATGATTTCTATTATTTCCAGGGTGTTTCTATCATCTATAAATTTTTCTTTTCTTCTGTCTAAAAAATTCATATAGATAGAATTTATATACCTGGTAAGAAACCATGTCACACCTGCTTTACCTTCTATAAGATTTAATTCTCTTATTTCTTCAATAAGTGAAAAAACATCTTCTTCCCAGCTTTCAGGATTTTTATATTTCAATTCTTCTATTAAGAATGCAAGACTTTCCCCGGGACTCTGAAGATCTAATCTCAGGTCTTCAATTTCTCTCAGACAGTCCAGTAATTCATTATATAGTTCTTTTTCCCTGGAAAAGAGTTCTTTTATCATAGCAGGTCACCTTTTTATGCCCATAAATTCTCTTTCCCGTTTTGTTGTAAGACTCTGCAATTTTTTCAATGTTGCGTCAAATGCTGCATTGTCATCGATGTTTTTCTGTAGCTCTGCCTGAATCTGCTTGAATTCTTTTGCAGTTCTGAAACGGCTGTCAAAGAATTCCTTTGCTGTTTCATGGCTGTGGCTTTCTGCAATATCACGCCTGAATTCCGTTATAATGGCAGATATATTCTCCGGTGTTCTTGCGGAAGGGCTGGCCAGACTTTCTGTTAATTCTCTTATATCACCGCGAACAGAAGTATCTTTCAGTTGTTCAAAAGTTCTATGTATGTCTCCTGCTTCGTAGTTAAATGTTGTATGAGGAGAAAATCTGAATATTGCCTTATCGCTTTCATATCGTAAAGTTTCTATGATAGCCTGCCTTTCTTCAGGTGTTCTCGCATCTCTTATTTTCTTTGCCATATCGGCAATGGCACTTTTGGGCACGCCAAAATCTTCCATGGCTTTCACAAAGGCCCTTGTAGACATTTGATCACCGAAGAGGTTACCGAGTACAGCCTGTGTTTCAGATATGCCCATATCCACTACAGGCAGTAATTTGCCATTTTTCTCTGCAAAAGTTATATCGTTCAATACACCTGTATACTGGCCCAGCGTCATCTCAACTGTTGTTGGATTGAACTGATTGTTAATGGCATCATAATAAGAATTTCTTCTGAATGTATCAGTTTCTTTTTCTGCAATAGCTCTGAGTTCATCTTTATATCTGGCAAGATCGGCAGGTGAAACCTTACCTCCGTGGGTATCTGCATTTAACTGGACTTTCTGCAGAACCTTTACCACATCAGGTGTTCTGAAAAAGGCAGGACACTTTGTTTCTGCCGTTACTCCGAGAGCATCCACTGTAGATGTAATGGAACGGATCATGTCAGGATTAAATCCTTTTACAGGATCTGCAGGGCTATTATATTCGGATTTCGGATAACTGTGCATCAGAATACCGTCTCTTATCATTTTATAGCCGTCTTCGCCAAATTTTTGTATGTAATAATCTTTATTTGCTTCAATAAATTTAGTGCTGAAAAGAGGATGATCCTTGGAAGCATCAAAACTTTCTTTCGCCTGTGCCACACCTACAGTATAGCCTATATCATGATCGACAATGATTTGATGGATAAGGACTTTATCCTTTGCAGTCAATTTATCGCCGAGACGTTCTATCATTCTGTCGGCCATATACATATTGCCTTCCAGTATATGTCTTGTTCCATGGTCACTTCCTGAAAAAACACCTTTATCTCTCTCTGTCTGATAGGCAAGCTTTCTGGCATTATCTCTTACAAGTCTGAATACTTCCTGGGGACTTGCGTCACGATAGGCTTCAGTGTAAAGTTTTGTAAATTTTTCTGATTCTTTCATGATTAAAAGAGCTTCATCCTCTTTTATCAAGCCACATCCAAGTATATCTTTGTTGCTCACCATCTGTGACAGTTCCCGGAATATATGCCCTCTTATCTGGCCTATAGAATCTACCTTCGGTTCATGTTTTTTGTCCAGAGCGAGATAGTAGAACATATCTGACTGAATCGAATCAGGTCTCACAGAGTCAGATTTTTTATCTACAAGTTCACAGGCAAATTCCTGGCTTCTCTGTGTCAGAAGGTCACTGTCTTCAGTTGATATTTTTCCTCTGTATTTATCCTGGTTTGCTGAAAGCCATGTCGATTCTTCGGAAGAAAGACTTTTACCTTTTTTAACCTTACCTTCTAAATCCTGAGCCCTCTGCCATGATGCCAGTTCCAGTATGTGTTTTTCTTCAGCTGTGATTGTGCCGTCTTTTTCTTTTTCCGTAAGGTGCTGGAATAGGTTTTCATTCTTATTGTTTATAAGGCCCTGACCGTAATCATCTTTTGTTTTGGAACGAAGATCAGTTAATTCGTCAAAGGAATATTCGTCTTTCAATTGAGCAGGTTCTGTTTTTTGCTCCGACCCTTCGGCAGTTGTTTTTTTCGTTTCACTTATCTCTACCTGCTTTTTCTCTTCCACATGGGCTTCTTTTTCTCCCTGAATAGCTGCGAGAGTTTTTTGAGAAAGAGATTCCCCTGCTTTCTTTATATTCTTTTCTCCTTCTGCTGCTATGACGGAAAAATTCGCTCCATCCTTCTGGTAAAAATCTGTCATACTTTTTAAATTTTTATTTAAATCTTCCGGATTAAGTCCCTTTTTCTCATCCGTAACAGCTGCTTGTTTGATATTTCTTCCTGATGCTACAGGCGGAGTATATACTAAATACTGGTTCGGATCTATATTTTTATTTACTATCATAAAGCAAACCTCCCGATACAAAAAAATTGCAACTTAATTATATATTATACAGAAGCTTTAAACAATAAAAATATTCATGAAGATGTTACAAATTTGTTAATTTTTTGAAAGCTTTCAGCAGTCGGCAGTCAGCTATAAGCTGACTGCCGACTGCCGATAGCTGATAGCTTACAAATTAACTCCAGAGTTTGAGACCGCATTTTTCACAGAAAGTAAAGGTTTTTAAATTTTTACAACCGCATCTGGGGCAGGAGATTTCATCTTCTCCTGATACTCTTGTTTCCCTTCTCAAAATTTTATCATATTCACCGTTTCTGGACCAGTCGTAGATTTCTTTTGTTCTGATAATGGGGAAAGGATGGGTTCTGAAAACATTTATAAGGAACTTACCCGCTCTTTCTATATAACCTTTTACATCATCTTTTGAGTCTATAGCCTGTGCTTCTTCAGCCTGTTTCAACAGGGCATCACGGTTAATTTTAGTAAGATGAGATGAGGCTCCTCCGGCCAGTTTCATAAGGGCGTTCATCATTATTTCCGGATCCTGAACAGTAAGCAATCCTGCTCTGTCTGCAGATAATTCTGCCTTCCTGGACCATTGAAGCAGAGCAAGCTCTAGACCTACACCTACAAATTTACCTATACCAAAGGTCATGGAACTGATAATTTCAAAAAGCGGTTTTAAACATCGCGCAACCATCTGATAAAGAATATGACCGCACTTTATATGACCGAGTTCATGGCCTATTATAGCCATAATTTCATCTTCAGTCATTAATTCTATAAGACCTGAAGTAACGCAGATAAATGGCTTCTCTACACCTGTAGTATAGGCATTTACTACAGGATTTTGATCGATATAGAATTCAGGAGCAGGTATCTCGAGAATACGGCTGGCTTCCTGCATCATATTATGAAGCTCAGGAAACTGATTTTCACTGATTTTTATGTTATCTGTAATATTAACGACATAAAAAATTTTTTCTATTCCATATTCAAAAAATTTCGAAACAATAAGATCGAATCCTTTAATTGCTTTGACCTTTTCCAGATAAAATTTATCCTGGGGGTGATAAAATTCTTTTGCACTCAAGCCGTCTAAAATAATTCTATTTTTACTGATTTTAACTCCCTTCTTTCTTTTTAATCGTAATGAGTTAGCGTAACGCGTAACGTGAGAATTACTCAAATATATTTATTGACTTGAGCATTAATATCTAATAAAATTTCTTTCCCTTAGCTCTTCACCATTCACTCTTCACAATTTTAAATATTAATTATTTATGCTCATATCAGTAAGGAATATTATATATTATTGATTGATATAAAACAATCTTTTATCTTTAAATTTATATGAGAATCGTGAAGGGTGAAGAGTTAATGGTGAAGAGAGGAATACTTTCTTATTCTTCGTCGTGACCATCCGGTCATGGCAGTATAAGCATCTAATAGAGGTTTCCCATACGTCACGCATTACGCGGTACGCGTCACGAATTACGAATAGTAAAATTTACAAAATACTTGTACTGAAGTTCACTCTTTATGGGTATAATAATTATAGCTATTAAAGTTCCCCTTGCAGAATCCCTTTTGTTTAAACAGGAGCGTGTTTATGAGTATTGTAAATAAAGGCAATGCAGACAGTAAAGAGAATTTTCCCGGCGCCGGAGAAGATGAAGAATTTAATACCGAACTTGCTCTGATACGGGTAGATACTCTTATAAACCAGCAAAATTTCCTGGAAGCCATTGAAGTTCTTTTTGAACTGGATAAAAAGAAATATGTAAAGGATGAGATTGAACTGTTGCGGGAGAAGATTGCAGATAAGGGGGATTTTGTAGAATATGCTATAAAGGGGCATCATTTTTATAAAAACAGAGATTATGAGAATAGCCTGGAGTATTTTGAAAAATATCTCAAAGAAAATCCTAAAGATAAAAAAGCCTGGGAGTTACGAGCTGAGATTGAGGAAAAATTGGATAAACTCGAAGAAGCTATCAATAGTTATGAAAAACTGGAAAAACTTACTGAAGACCTCAGAATTTATCGTAAAAAAGCTTCCTGTTTTTACAGACTGGGAAATGTGAAAGAAAGTATAAACTGCCTGGATTATATTATAGAGAAAGACCCCGGTAATAAAGATGCCATAGAATTTAAAAAATCGTGCCTGACTCAATACAGAACAAAAGGTATAAGAGAAGTCCCGAAAAATACGAAAAATAATGAAGAAATTGAAACTTGGTGGAAAAAAAATAAAAAAAATATTGAAATATCTATACTGGCAGTATTTATTATTCTATTTGCCATCTATTATTTCGGTAAAAATATATTTATCTTTAAGGGATTAAACAGTAATGACACAGGAACTAAAATCAAATCCATACTTTCTTTGAGAGGTAATAATAAAGATAGTGCAGTCAATGCTTTAATAGAAAAATTGAAAGATAAAGATCCTTTAGTGAGGGCCACTACTGTATGTATAATTGGAGAAACGGGTAAAGAAAGTACTTTACAGTCCCTGTTGCCGCTTTTGAGAGATCCTGACTGGTCTGTCAGATCCAATACGCTGGATGCACTGAAAAAAATAAAGTCTCGTGCCTCTATAGAACCAGTGATTGAACTGGTGAAAAATCAGAATGAATATACAGACATAAGATTAAAAGGACTGGAAACTCTGGAATTTATTGATAATTCCAGGCTATCACTTCTTCTACCGGTTCTTCTGGAAGATAAAGAGAAGAATATAAGAATTTTTACGGCAAAAGCTATGGCAAGACTTTCACTGAAAAATCATCTTCCCAAACTTGAAGCCAGGCTGGCGATAGAAACCAATCGTGATGTTTCTTCTGCTCTGGCTATGGCAATAAACAATTTGAAGAAAAAAAAATAAGGAGGGAAATATTATGAAAAAAAATTATAGATATATAAAGGGTTTTACTCTTCTGGAAATGATGATTGTCATAGCAATCATGGCTTTTCTTGCAATGATTGCCCTGGCATGGGTTCAAAGGGCAAGGGAACAGGCTGTCCTTGCCAGTTGTATGGGTAATATGAGGAATGTTGCCATAGCTATTGAGCAATATATGGCAGATGTGGCAGATCAGCATCCGCCACCTGAACTTGATACTCTTGTACCTACATATATCAGATCTGTACCTGTAAACTACAGAGGTGTTAAATACGGTTACATGGGAGATAATCTTACCAGGGGATATACCATATACTGTAATGGTTTGAATCATGTAATGCTTGGTATCCCTGCAGACTATCCCCGTTATTGTTCTCCCGGAGGACAGACTCTGGGTGTTGATAACTATACGGCACATTAATCCTGACATACAGTTCAAAAAAGGATTTATAAAATTTTTCTCGAATTTTACATTTTAGCTATCAGAAATGCTGATAGCTAAAAAACTATTATGAAAGGAATTTAATTGAATAATGAGTAATTTACCAAAATACTGGACAAACTTTAAAGAACTTTCGTTGAAAAAATCTTTAAAAACTCTTACAGAGAAAGAAATAGAAGAAAAAACGGAAGCTCTTGTAAAAGAATTCAGATCCAAAAATTATATCAAAATGCTCCCTTCTGAAGCTTTGAATATTGATGACGGAGTTATATGTAATTTTTATCTTACCCTGGGACATGAGAAATTTTCAACTGACGGAGTTCCTTCACCTGTGGAAAATTATGAAGATTCTTCCTGGATGTATCATTCTGATTTCTGTTTTATAAATGTGAGAGCCCTGGGAAAAGAACAGGACATTACGGGAAATTTCCTGGATGCAATGAAACTCATACCTGTTATAAGAGCGAATTCCATCCATCTTTCCCCTTTTTTTGATTGTGCTCTTACAAATCTTTATGCAGTTGACAGTCTCAGGATAATAACAAAAGATGTGCTCTCCGCAGAGCTTCTTGAAGGCGGTATAGAGCCTGATGAACAGTTATTGCTTCTTATGGATGCCATACATATATTGAATAAAACAGCAGGGTTTGATCTTGAACCTCATTCCAGCCAGTTTTCAAGAATAGTTCTTGAACACCCTGAACATTTCAGGTGGATAAGGCTCGATAAAAAGAGAACCGGTCTTTATAAAGAAGTAACCCATGGAGAAATGCTTTCTGAAGAAGGACAGGAGAAAATCCAGAAAGAAGTTAATAAAATAATCAAGAAAATATTGAAGGAACATAAACTGAAAACAGTTGAAGATCTTTCCTGCGGTGTTGAAACCCTGAGGAAGGCTCACAGTGAAATTACGACAAAGTTGATAGATAGCGGTCTGTGGACACTTCCCAGCCAGACATGGGGAGGAGTGGGACTCCCGGAATTTGATTTTTATAACACTGTCGATAACCATCCTGATTTTATCTATCTCGACGCAAAAGGTGAAGATCAGCATGAACATTCTTTCGGCATGTTAACACCTTATAAATTTTATACGAATCTTCCTTTTAACACTGTCCCTGAAGAAGATAATCTGCCTTCTGTTAAAGAAGATACTGTTGAATTCTTTAAAGGAGTATTTCCCGATATTCAGAAGAGATATAAATTTGATTTCGTAAGACTTGATTATGTAGATCATGTATTTGATTCAACAGTAGATGAGTCCTGGGATATACCACTTTCTGACAGGATGACACCACAGATTTTAAGTGATGTCCTCGGTGCTTCCAGAACAGAGAAAAAATTCACAGGTGCCATGGCAGAAAGAATGGGCTGTGATGTAAAGGATTATAAAAAACTCGGGTTTGATCTCATTCTCGGAAATACTATGCTTACAACAATGCATGCCGGGTATGTCCGCTATCTTTTTGATCTGGAAGAAGAGATAAAGGCCAGCATTGCAGAGGGAGGAGTTCCTTCTTCTGTTCTCTTTGCAGTAGATACCCATGATTCGGGTCATCCCCTTTTCTGGACTGTCCCCATGTCTGAAGTAGTAGGGCCGGAAGGTATGCATCTCAGGCATTTCCTTTCAAGATTTACCTGGACCGGAAGAGGAAGAAGACCGAAATATGAAGTCATAGGTAATCAGGATTTAAGTTACGGCCTTTATGAGGCAAATAACAAAATGAAAAGCATGGTGTGGAAGGGTGATAAAGATTATAATGATCTCTATCATGGTACAGAAGATGTATATGAACGGTTCAGAGATCTCATATTAAGATCCCATATAGGCCCGACCTATGTTGCTTCAGACTGTGCATTCTGGTTTCTTGACAGGGAAGACGGATATCGTGAAAGGCTCCTCTGTGTGGTAGGACTTGAGAAGGAATTTGAAAAGGTCAGATATGTAATCCAGGAGAAACCTGTTTATTCTTCTGTTAAAGAACTGGTAATAAACTTTATGGAAAATTACCATATGGATAATCCGGAAATATCGGATGTAGATCTCAGAACAGGGGAATTCAAACAGCCGAATCAGATAAGTCATTATCAGGTAGCTATAAAAGAACTATCACCTCTCGGAGTAAAACTCTTCTTTATAAGAGAAAGAGGGTAAGAACAGTGATTAGTGACCAGTTATCAGTGAGCAGTGAAGCTTGTTTACAGGTTAAAAGTTGATATTTCAGGTTAAACTGAAATTTGTGATAACTGGTAACCGGTCACTGAAATAAGGAGCAACTACCATAACTTTAATATATCAGCAATATTTCACGAATAAATAATTTTTATGATTATAGCAATCTTTTTACTTATAATATGTTCTCTGTGGGCCAGATACGGAACCTTTTTTATAAACATGACCTTTAAAAAATATATGTTTATAAGCGCCATGTTTGCTTCTGTTTTATTCCTGAACAGAGCCCTTTATCCGGGATTTACGTTAAATAAATGTTTTATCTGTCTTATCGCTTCTGTCATAATATTTATTCTCTTTACCCTCATCGGTTATTATTTTTTCAATAAACTCTGTCCCGATAGAAAACCTGCAAGGTATCTTTATTTCTGCGCCTATTTCATATTTATTCTTGCTTTTTGTTCCCAGTATCCATTTACAATGGTCTGGAATATGTATAAAAAAGAAACCTATGTAGATTTGCAGAAAAACATGGTGGAAGCCTATCTTCCGACGGCAAAACTATTCGGTATAAACAGTCTGGATATTAAATTACTTCAGGAAGATATGTTAGGAGCTTTCGTCTTGCCCCGTGGTGATCACGCCCAGGTGGTGATCACTTCTGGCCTCAAGAAATTACTTACAGATAAAGAACTCTGTTTCGTTATGGCTCATGAATTTACTCATTATAAAGAAAATCATCATCAAGTTCGTCTCCTTGTTGCAATGGCAGGACTTTTTATCTTTTTCCTTTTTACCTTTTTACTGCTGAAATTACTGAAATTTGATGATACTTCCGAATTCAGGCTCTTTCTGAGATTTGTTCCCTTACAGTTACTTTTACTGGCACTGCTGAGCCTCTATCCTCTCTATCTGGCGAGATCCCAGGAAATGAGAGCAGATCTATATGCAGTAGAAATTATAAAGGATAGAAATGTTGCTATAAGTACTTTTGAGAAAACTGTTAAAATTGTACCTGATGGGAAATTTGATAAATATTTTGTAATATATGAAATACATCCCACCACAGAGGCAAGGCTTGATTATGTAAAATCATTTGATTTTACATATAAATGAAAATTAATAAAACCTGTATAAATGTTAACAAAATTTTAATAGATATTATTAAAAATTATGGTAATATATTTTAGAGAGATTTTATTTGTTTTTTTATCACTGAATTTGAGGAGGTATTTTTATGGAAATAACATCAGGCAAATATGTAAGTGCACAGCATATGCCAGCCGGTAAATCTGTCAGAAAAGAGGAACATAGTAAAGATGGAGTTGTCCTTGGTTCATCTTTAAAAGACAGTGAACTTTTAAAGGGAGATCAATTGAAACAGATGAAGAGTTCCGGTCTTGGTGCAAATATTGGTGAATTCGTAGGAGGTATTTTCTCCGGAACGTCTCCTGCGGGAACTGCCGGAGCAGTAATAGGTACAGCAGGACTTGCCGGAGCAAGTATATTACTGGGAGCACCTGCCCTTGTTGCAGTCGGCGCAGGAGCAGTCGGTTTTGTAGCCGGTGGTATGGCAGGTTTATGTTATGATTTAAGCCATCATATGTTTTAATAAAAAAATAGAGGTTGAAAGACCTCTATTTTTTATTTATTATGATTTCTTCGGCACTTACCACAGAAAAATTCGGAATTTTTTATGTTAACATCAGAAAAATTCAACAAATATTCGGATTTTCTTGAGCTCTGTAATATTGGTTCACTCCTTCACGACCTTGGAAAACTGGATAAAGATTTTCTCATATCGAAAGAACCGGGATCTCAGATGAAAGATTATCACGGACAGATAATCTTTAAAGATAAAGAGATAATTCCCCTGCCTTTATATGATTTCTTCACAACACCTTTCGGAGAAATCTGCGAATGTCCCCCCATATTCAAAAATTTTTCTCTGTTAAATTTCATATGTTCCCACCATGGATGCACCAAATGCTTTCTCGACGGTAAATGCAGTTATGTGGAAGACCATACTTTAAAAAAATTTTTGCACCTTTCTGACTGTCTTGATACGTCCAACCCATCTGATAAAGGCAAGCAATTTCTTAAGGATATAAAATATTCCGATTTTTTCGGCAAAGAATATTCTCTGGATTATGAAAATTTTTCACTCTTCAGAAAAGAAATTTATTATAAAATGGCATCTGTAATTTCAGAGAGAAAATCACTGGCAGAAAAATCAAATGATCTTGAGAAAATACTGGAAACATATCTGTCAGAAGGCATATGTGAAACAAGAAAATGGGCTCATGACATAGATCTCTACTCACATGGAAAGAGTGTTTCTCTATATTTAAGAATAATACTGTTGAATTATCTTTCAGACGGAATAGTGCCTGAACATTCCGAAGATATAGCATTTAAAATATTTAAAATCTACGGGACTTCTCAGGAAGAACTTTATAGAATATCAGATAAGCTGGCAAAAGAATTTTTTGCTCTTCCGATTTATAAAGACATATATGAAGCTTTATTTTTTGTTCACACCTGTTTCAATGCCTGTAATCTTAAAGGTATAAAATTTGAACTTTCTCAGGAAGTAAATGCTTCTATGAGTCCTGATGAAATAATACCGGGGAATATTTACCCTGAAAAAGGAATAAGTCTTAATCTGAAAGCCTGTTTCGAATATGCCCGTAATTTCTATGTCAAAATCCCTGAAGATATTAAAGATAATTACCATATGGAAGATTTAATCAAAGACATAAAAGCCTGTGTTGACTACGGAACATACTGTGATTTGATTAAAACAGAAGAAAAAATGGCTTCTCTTTTAAGGCATGTAAATAATATAAAAAAAGGTAACGATAATGAAAAATTTTTTCACTATAATGAAAAGCTTGAGGAAATTCAGAAAGAAATAAATTCAATCGGCGGTTCTGCTTCTTTCGAAAAAATATATAACTGGAAAGGCAAATCGGATGCTGCAGCTAAAATATGGGAATTCCTGTCAGTTGTTCTTTCTTCGATTCGTCCTCACGAACCTCTCAATCTGGTAAAATTATGGGGTAAAAAGCATAAAGTAATAAATGAGAAAGCCGTAACAGATCTGGTTCTGAGAAAACAGGTAACGGCAGGAAGATTATTCAGTCTCATAAGAGAAATTAAAAGATTATATAAATATTTAAGCTGTAACAGAAATAATATTACAGGCAACCTGTCCCTTGTTATGAATGGCCTGTCTTTAGATAAGTTCCGGGAACAATGGCCGGATGGAATTTTTTTTGTTCAGAGTGAGCAGTGAGCTGGAAGATTTCCACTCACAACTCACGACTCACGACTCACTTCTACACCGGCGGTGCTTCCATTCCGTAGTTAACCCATTCTTCTTTTGAAGGGCCATAAACTCCGGGAACCTTCAGCCCTGCCTGACGCATCAATACGGTCATCTGTCCTCTGTGATGGGTCTGGTGCACGATAAGTACGTGAAGAGTTTTTGATCTTTGCCATTTTTCCCCGTACATATCATCTTCTTCTTCCAGAGATGCATCGGTCCATTTCTTCTCTATCTGTTCTATAAATTCCGCAGAAACTTTACGGTACATATTAAGAATCTCGGAGGCTTTTCCAGATATTGATTTATATTCCCCCGGCATTTCTATGGTAAGTCCTGTACGGCCCATCATCTCCGGCAGTGACCTTACAATATGCCATGCTATTTCTCCCAGTGACCAGTTGTCATCTGTAATTCTTTTACCGAGGGATTCGTCTGTGAGTGCAGAAAAGATTTTTTCTGTTGCCTTGAATTCATAATCCCATCCTTCTTTAAATTCTTTTATTGTGTAACTCATATACATCACTCCTGATAAAAATTTTTGATTGTTATACCATTATACGGATAAAATATGACACCTTTATGTCATATTTTATCTAAAAAAATTCATTATCTCAAAGTCTTTCACTATGTGATATAATTATTAAAATAATATCTGTAGAATTCATAGCTTAATATATAGGAATCGTGAAGGGAGGATAAATTCTCTTTCTTTGTTGTTATCACTCGATAAAGAGTAAAAATATGAAAATTATTATCAGTATTATATTATTTTTTTCGATATTTATCATTACTATTCAATATTCCATGGGAAATGATTATTATGAAACATGCAGAAAACTCGTCAAAGAAGGTAACTATGTAAAGGCAATACCTGTGATTGAAGATCTTGTCTCATGGGATCCTTCTGCCGCAAACTACAGGCTTCTGGCAGAGGCCTATGAAGGAGCGGGAAATTACCCGAAAGCTGTGGAAGCCTATCGTAAAGAGGCAGCTGTATACAGGAAAAAGGGAGATGTCAATGCAGCCATAATAGAAGAAGGTAAAGCAAATGCTCTGGATGTGGATTTTACCGTTTATTATACAAAACCTGTAAATAAAGAAGACAAATCAGAACTCGCTAAAGGAGAACCGGAGAGAGGCTGTTATATTGGAGCTTATATAGAAGATGACAGACGGATTTCAGGTGATTTCGAAAAATTCAATAGATATGCAGGGAAGAACCATTCTACCTTTTATGCCTATTTGAAATACGGAGAACCTTTCCCTTCCACCTGGTGTAATGAAATAAAACGTCTTGGAGCAATACCTCATATTGCCTGGGAGCCGGACAGTCTCGATACTGTCTGTGATGATGATTATTCCCAAAAATTTGCAGAAGAAGCGGCAAAATTTGACTGGCCTGTCTTTTTAAGATTTGCCTCTGAAATGAACGGAGACTGGACTCCATATACGGGGAATCCTCCTCTGTATAAAGAAAAATTCCGTCTGGTTCATGATATTTTCGAAAAAATAGCTCCAAAAGTAATAATGGTCTGGACTCCCAATTCCATACCTCAGAGTAATATTAAAGATTATTATCCGGGAGATGACTGTGTGGACTGGGTGGGCGTGAATATTTACAGTGTCCATCATCATGGGGCAGACCTGTCACAGAGTGCCGAACATGAAGATCCTACCTATCTTCTTGAATATATTTATAATCTCTATGGCAATAAAAAGCCTGTACATATATCGGAATTTGCTTCTACCCATTTCTGTAAAGCCTGCGGAAAAAATGTGAAAGATTTCGGAGTAAACAGAATGTATCAGATGTACAGCAGTATTGCCACTAAATTTCCCCGTGTTAAATGTATCGACTGGTTTGACTGTGATACAATCCATGAAACAGGTTATGATGTTTCATCTCCCAATGATTATTCCCTTACAGATGATCTGCAGTTTTTTAACTGTTACAGAAACTTAATCGCTCTCGACTGGTTTCTCGGCAATCTTAAACCGGACGGATCTCCCGAATTGCCATCATGGAAATTTTCTCCTATGTCAGAAAAAACTGTGGTTTCAGGTCAGGCTTTAATATGTTCTTTTGTAAGAAGCTATCTGAAAAAACCTCAGGTAATTTATTATATTGACGGAGTAAAATTAAAAACATCAGTTCCTCCGTTTTATATGGAAATAAATGGAAAAAAATTTAAGAAAGGTCTCCATACACTCAAAGCGGATCTGAAAGGAGACGGCAGAGGAGTGATTGCCACAAGGAAATTCAGGTTTATCGTTAAAGATGGCAATTTTTCTGTATCCATACCATTTATAAAGGATTTAAAGGAAGAATTATCTATGGAACCGGAAGGTTCAAAATTCCTCTGGCACGAAAAATGGGGAGGCTGGCATGGTGGCGGGGGAGAAGTATCCCTTTATACACCTGTACCATCAGAGGAAAGTCCTGTAGCTGAAATTATAGAAACTCCGTCACCTTCCGTTACGCCTGTTTCAGCATCTGTGCCTTCTCCTGCTGTTACGGTAATAACTGTTCCGACTCAGATTCCGGCGAAAAGTCCTGTGGACTGGAATAAATGGAAGGGTTATATTGAAAATTCTTACGGGATATCCAGAGATTTTATAATGAAGGATTTTAAAAGAGAATGGATTTTACCCGGTGCTGGAATAATTATTCTGTTTATAATTATTACCCTGATACTGAGAAGCAGGTTGTTTAAAAAATACTGGTTTGTTTTCCGGTATGTATTGAAAAACATGGGTAAGAAAGATCGTTAATACGACTATATCTCAACAGGTCTGTATCGTAAAAGTGCTGCCATATCTCCTATTTTTGAAAGGGCCGGTATGTCTTCTGCAAAATCTACTTCACTGTTTATTTTTGCGCATATTTCCACAATTTCATTTACAAGATCCACTTTAAATATATCCTTAGATTCACATCCCATGCAGAAATCATAAGGTTCACCTGTAAGATAATTACTGGCTTCACATGAAAGATGATCGCAATTCCTGCATCTTATTCCTTCTATTTTTGCATGTTTATTTATTATTAATTTTTCTATATTTCCTGCTTTTGCTTCTTCCAGAACCCAGAGATAGCCAATGGCTCCGAGACCTCCTGTCATAAATTCGCTTTTTATTCTTTCCCACAGTGCTTTTTCAGACTTTCTTTCTTCAATGAAAAACAGTTCGAAAATTTCCCTGTTAATTATTCTTTCATCTTTTTTTAGATCCAGATTTTTTTCTCCTGTTAATTTTTTCTTCAGATGTTCAGGAAATTTCTTTTTTAACTCTGTAATCATTTCCCTTCCGCCTACCAGTATAATTCTTCTGAAGTCTTCTTTTTTCTCCATTTCCAGTAAATATTCTATAATTTCTTTACTGTATTCCAGAAGTTCTTTGTCTCTTCTTCTTTCATAACGCTGCTGGGACCATCCGCCTTTTTTAACGTGATTTTTAATATGTCCTTCTATATCTTCTTCAGACTTAACTTTACCGGAAGTGATAAGAAAAATTTTTGCCATGTTATTATCCAGTGCAATTACAACGAAATTTTCATATTCATCCTGCAATTCCGCAATCGGTCTTATGTACGGAGATGAATCTACAATCAATAAATCAGGAACTGATACATTTAACGGATAAACTTCCAGATAATTCAGGAGCCAGCAGGTGAATATAGAGAGGCTTCCATTCAGGAAAGGGTTTCCTTTTAAATAATTTTCCACAGCTTTCATATTTTCCTGAAAATATAAAGCTTCATCTTTATTATCTTCAAGGAGTATTTCCATTTCTTTAATTCTTTTTTTCATGGAAGGCATGGAACGGGGGCTATTTAAATATATACTTAAAAAAGCCCTGTCTGGAGACGTAAGGAGAGATAATTTTTTGAGATCTATGGTGTTAAACATTTTCTCTGTATATATCCTTTTTTATATAGTCGTAAAATTCAGGAAAAACCTGATTGTAATAAAAAGCCAGTTTCATTTCTTTAATATCATTAAAACTGAAATAACGTACCTTCTGTCCTTCATGAAGCTTTACTTTTTCCGGCTCAAGATCGATAAATTTCCAGAAAATATATTCGTCAAAATCAGGCCATATATATTTTTTAAAGAAATTTATCTCTCCCAGTTCCAGTTCCAGTTCTTCCGTCATTTCTCTCCTGATGCATTCTTCCGGGGCTTCCTCTCCTTCAGGATGTCCCCCCGGAAGATCCCAGCAATCAGGATATGGTATGGAATGTATGTTGTCTCTCAAAATGAGGAGAACTTCTTTTTTGCTGTTTAACAGTATTATTCCTACACCGGTTTTTCTTTTCATCATATGTTCGTAATACACTATGTAATTCGTTTTACAGGCAATAAATTAAGCCTGATTTAATTTTTAATTCTATGATAAAAAACTAATTTTTCTTCTCCAGAGCCTGCCAGGCAGAAGCTTTTTACAGATACCCTTTTACCTGTTACGGTACTGAGTTATTTCGCCTTTACTACACCATGATGGAGTCCTACCTTCGTAAAAGCCTCTATCGCCTTATTCAGATGTTCCATTGTATGACCGGCAGAAATCTGAACCCTTATTCTTGCTTCACCTTTCGGAACTACAGGATAGAAGAAACCTGTTACATAAATGCCTTCTTCCAGAAGATCCGATGCCATATCCTGTGCGAGTTTTGCATCTCCTAACATAATCGGTACAATAGGATGTTCTCCTTCTTTTATATTAAATCCCGCTTCTGTCATCTTCTTTCGGAAATATACCGTGTTTTGCTCGAGTCTGTCACGAAGTTCCGTGCTTTTGCTCAGAATGTCAAAAACCTTTATACCTGCCGCTACAATGGATGGCGCCATAGTGTTTGAAAACAGATAGGGTCTTGACCTCTGACGTAATTTATCTATGATTTCTTTGTGACCGCTTGTAAAGCCGCCCGATGCTCCTCCGAGGGCTTTCCCTAAAGTACCTGTTATTATGTCCACTCTGCCTGTAACGCCGCAGTGTTCTGCAGTACCTCTCCCTGTTTTACCCATAAATCCGACAGCGTGGGAATCGTCTACCATTACAAGGGCATTGTATTTTTCTGCAAGAGCACATATTTCTTTCAGTTTTGCAATATGTCCGTCCATGCTGAAAACGCCGTCTGTAGCAATAAGTCTGATTTTACAGTTCCGGGTATCTTTCAGATAATTTTCCAGTTCTTCCATGTCCGAGTGTTTATAAAGTTTTCTTTCTGCCTTGCAGAGTCTTATACCGTCTATTATGCTGGCATGGTTTAACTGGTCGCTTATAATGGCACAGTCTTTATCCAGAATTGTTTCGAAGAGGCCCGTATTTGCATCGAAGCATGAAGTATAGAGGATTGTATCTTCTGTCCCCAGGAAATCTGAAATCTTTTTTTCCAGTTCTTTATGAATATCCTGGGTGCCGCAGATAAAACGTACTGAAGACATGCCGAAGCCATGACTGTCAAGGGATTTTTTTGCCGCTTCAATAAGTTCGGGATTGTTTGAAAGACCAAGATAATTATTTGCGCAGAAATTCAATACTTCCTTATCTTTAACCTTTATACCGGCACCCTGCGGTGAAGTAATTATTCTTTCGTTCTTAAAAAGACCACTTTCTTTTATTTCATTGAGTTCTTTCAATAAATCTTCTTTAATGCTATACATAATTCTCTGCCTTTCTCTTAAAATATTATAAAATTATATTATAGGCAAAATAAGGAAAGCGGTCAAGTTTTGACTAAAAGCTCCAGCGATGAAGAGTAAATTTTTTTCAAGTCTCCTCCGAGTAGATTTTTTACTCTC